>JBNMLR010000040.1:0-11045 GCA_050874945.1 Butyribacter sp.
AAACTAAGATGATGACGAGCGATCCTATTGCAGATATGCTTACAAGAATCCGTAATGCAAACACTGCAAAGCATGATACAGTAGATGTACCTGGCTCAAAAATGAAGGTTTCTATCGCTGAAATCCTCAAAAAAGAAGGTTACATTAAGGATTTTGAAATGATAGATGTTGATGGAATCAAGATGATCCACATCACATTAAAATACGGCGCAAACAAGAACGAGAAGATTATTACAGGAATCAAGAGAATTTCTAAACCTGGTCTTCGTGTTTATGCCGGAAAAGATGAACTTCCTAAGGTACTTGGTGGACTTGGTATTGCAATCATTTCTACAAACAAGGGCGTTATGACAGACAAGGAAGCTAGAAAAGAAAATGTTGGCGGCGAGGTTCTTGCATTTGTTTGGTAATCCGGACAATGCAACCCTTAGCTTAATATAAACCGAAAGAAAATATGGAGGTGCGGCATATGTCACGTATCGGAAGAATGCCTATCGCGATACCATCAGGCGTAACTGTTGATATTGCAGAAAATAATAAAGTGACTGTAAAAGGACCAAAGGGAACTCTTGAGAGAGTTTTACCTGCAGAGATGGAAATTAAGAAAGAGGGCGAGGAAGTTATCGTAAATCGTCCAAACGATCTTAAGAAGATGAAATCTTTACATGGTCTTACTAGAACTCTTATCTACAACATGGTTGTAGGTGTTACAGAGGGCTATCAGAAAGAGCTCGAAGTAAACGGTGTTGGTTACAGAGCTCAGAAACAGGGAAAGAAACTTACACTTTCTCTTGGATATTCTCATCCTGTTGAGATGGAAGATCCGGAAGGTCTTGAAGTAATCGTTGAAGGACAGAACAAAATTATCGTTAAAGGTATCGATAAGGAAAAAGTCGGCCAGTACGCAGCTGAGATCAGAGAAAAGAGAGCTCCGGAACCTTATAAGGGTAAGGGAATCAAATACTCTGATGAAGTTATCAGACGTAAAGTTGGTAAGACAGGTAAAAAATAAATTTCGTGAAGGCAAAAGTGAGGATGGTCTTGGCAGCAAATGTCATGTTTACATGACAATATTGCTGTGGAGAGCATACGAACGCGCCCGCGAGCAAGGAAATACGAAGTATTTTCGAGCTTTTGTCTGAACAGGCAAACAAAAAAAGTATAAGGAGTGAATATACGATGATTAAAAAGCAGTCAAGAAGTGAAGTTCGTGTGAAGAAACACATGAAGGTTCGTAATCGTTTCTCAGGCACAGCCGAGAGACCACGTTTAGCTGTATTTAGAAGCAACAATCATATGTACGCTCAGGTTATCGATGATACTGTTGGTAATACTTTGGTATCAGCTTCAACTTTACAGAAAGATGTTAAAGAAGGTTTAGAGAAAACTAACAATGTTGAAGCAGCTGCTAAACTTGGCGAAGTAATCGCAAAGAAAGCATTAGATAAAGGTATTACAACTGTTGTCTTTGATAGAGGCGGTTTCATATATCAGGGTAAGGTTAAGGCTTTAGCTGAAGCAGCAAGAGAAGCAGGATTAGAATTCTAATATTGGTTGGGATTCGTGAATTGATTTAGGAGGAAAACTCATGAAACGTACAATTATTGATGCCAGCCAGTTAGAGCTGGAAGATAATGTAGTAACAATCAAGCGTGTTACCAAAGTAGTTAAAGGTGGACGTAACATGAAATTTACTGCATTAGTAGTAGTTGGCGATAAGAACGGACATGTTGGTGTTGGTCTTGGAAAAGCAACAGAAATTCCTGAAGCTATCCGTAAAGGAAAAGAAGACGCCATCAAGAAACTTGTTGAAGTTCCTATCGACGAGAACGGCAGTGTACCACATGACTTAACAGGTAAGTTTGGTAGTGCATCCGTACTTATTAAGAGAGCTCCGGAAGGTACTGGTATCATCGCAGGTGGTCCAGCCCGTGCCGTACTTGAGCTTGCAGGTTACAAAAACATCCGTACAAAGTCTCTTGGTTCTAACAACAAGCAGAACGTAGTACTTGCAGCAGTAAACGGTCTCAGCAACCTCAAGAGACCTGAAGATGTAGCAAAGGCTCGTGGTATCTCATTGGAGGAACTTTTAGGCTAATTGTTTAAACTGAATGGAGGCTATTATGGCAGATAAGTTAAAGGTTACATTAGTAAAATCTACAATCGGTGCCATTCCAAAACAGCGTGCAACTGTTGAAGCATTAGGCTTAAAGAAAGTAAACAAGACAGTTGAGTTGCCTGACAACGATGCAGTTAGAGGAATGATCTGGCACGTAAGACACCTTGTGAAGGTTGAAGAAATCTAATATAGATTCGTGAATAATGAACGCGGTAAGGGGAGAGTTATTTAAAATAACTCACCAGTCCCCCTGCGGCGTTCTTTTTATTCATTATAATGTGGGTAACAGTTCAGCCTTGCATTTCTTACATTCGTATGTTTGAACTGTTACCAATTTAAAAAATTTTACTGTACAAACGGGTGGTGTTTGTGGTAAAATATTGAATTGTAGCGAGGGCATAGCCAAGCGGGGCTTGGCTATTTGCCCGTTAGTGATTTGTGTGGCTGTAAGGTACAGCCCGTAGTTTTAGGAGGTTAAACAATGAATTTATCAGAATTAAGTCCAGCAGCAGGTTCAAAACAGAGCGACAACTTCAGACGTGGTCGTGGTCATGGTTCAGGAAACGGAAAGACAGCAGGTAAGGGTCATAAAGGTCAGAAGGCTCGTTCTGGTGCTCCACGTCCTGGTTTTGAAGGTGGACAGATGCCACTTTACAGACGTATTCCAAAGAGAGGTTTCACAAACATCAACTCTAAGGAAATCGTTGCTATCAATGTTGACAAGTTAGAGAAATTTGCAGATGGTGATGTAGTTACAGTTGAAGCATTACTTGAAAAAGGTATTATCAGCAATCCTAAGGATGGCGTTAAGATACTTGGAAATGGAGAATTAACTAAGAAGCTTACAGTACAGGTAAACGCATTCAGCAAGAGTGCTGTTGAAAAGATTGAGGCTCTTGGTGGAAAAGCTGAGGTGATCTAAGGATGTTTGAAACAGTCCGTAATGCATTTAAGATCAAAGATTTAAGAAAGAAACTTTTATACACTTTCTTTGCTTTGATAGTTGTCCGTATTGGTTCACAGCTTCCTGTTCCGGGAGTTAAGTATGAGGCAATAAGAGAGATGTTCAATTCACAGAAATCACTTGATTTCTTTAACCAGTTGACAGGTGGTTCATTTGAGCAGATGTCAATATTTGCATTGAACATTACACCATACATTACAGCTTCCATTATTATTCAGCTTCTTACGATTGCGATTCCACGCTTAGAGGAATTACACAAAGATGGTGAAGAAGGAAGAAAGAAACTCACAGAGTACACAAGATATGTGACAATAGGACTTTCAGTATTGGAAAGTGCTGCTATGGCTATCGGTTTCGGTAACAGCGGCTACCTTACTGACGATAAGATTACGTTCACATCAGTTTCAGTCATCATTGTATCATTGACAGCAGGTTCTGCTTTCTTAATGTGGTTAGGTGAGCAGATTACTGAAAAGGGTGTAGGAAACGGTATATCTATTATCCTTTTATATAACATCGTTTCAAGATTGCCAAACGATATGGCAAATCTCTACGAGAAGTTTGTAAAGGGTGCGACTACAGTAACAAATGGTTTATTGGGAGCTGTTATAATCTTAGCTGTCTTACTTGGAATGGTTGTATTTATCATCATTCTTTCAGATGGTGAGAGGAGAATCAGCGTACAGTATTCAAAAAAGACACAGGGAAGAAAACTTGTGGGTGGACAGTCATCACATATTCCACTTAAAGTAAACACAGCAGGTGTTATCCCGGTAATCTTTGCAGGTTCACTTTTCTCAATGCCTATAGTTATTGCGGGATTTGCAGGTATTCAGCCGGCATCAGGTGCAGGTGCTTCATTTGGACAAAAGATATTGAAAGTATTAAACCAGAACTCATGGTGTAATTTTGACAGCTTAGGCGAGTTCAAATACACAATTGGTCTTGTTGTTTATATAGTATTGCTTATATTCTTTGCATACTTTTATACTTCAATAACATTCAATCCACAGGAGATTGCAATGAACATGAAGAAACAGGGTGGTTTCATTCCCGGAATCAGACCTGGAAAGCCAACGACTGATTATCTTACAAAGATTCTTAACAGCATCATTTTCCTCGGTGCAGTTGGATTATCATTTGTAGCAGTAGTACCTATTTTCTTCTCAGGTGCGTTTGGTGCAAATGTATCATTCGGTGGAACATCACTTATCATTATCGTAGGTGTTGTACTTGAGACATTGAAGCAGGTAGAATCACAGATGTTAGTTCGTCATTACAGAGGATTCATCAGTGAATAATGTTCGGTCTGGAAAGTAACAGATTTGTTACTGATACAACGACATTGTACTTATAAAAATATAAAGTCATACATTCAGGTGAGATAACTCCTGTTATGCAGGAGTATGTTACCGAATGTGTGGCTTTTTTTATAGTGAAAAAACAGTGGATATTTTGCTATTGGGATGTTAGAATGTGTTTACTAAATCAGCAGCAGGTTAGTTATAAAAAGAAAGGAAATACAAAAGATGGAAAGAAATTGCTTTAAAATAACAAATTTAAAACGATATATTGCACTTATTCTTGTATTTGCCATGACATTTCAGACAGACATAAAATATACAAATGCAAATGAATCCAAAGAAACACAGGTACATACTGCCTATAAGGTAAGGGATATGTATAATATAGCAATACCTATCCGTTTTGAGGGTGAGGACGAATATTTAAATGAGAAGATAACGGACACAAATGATATTACAAACATAGAACTTATTGATAATACATATAATAAGTCTGAATATTCCGTGCAGGAATATTACAGGGCGGTATCTAATCATACATTAAATTTAAGAACAGTATATCTCACGGAAAACGATAATAAGTTTACTTCTGTTAAACTTAATCATACAAGAGGATATTATTGTCCAAAGACGGATGAAAATCCGGAGGGTTATACCACGGATATGAATTATAGAAGCTCAGAACTTTTGAGGGACTGGAGTGATAAAGTACAGGAGGCTATAGACAATGGTGCAAAATTAAAAAATATAGACGGTGAGGAAATCAGTTTTGATAAACTTGATTCAGATAATGACGGTTATATTGATGCCATTACACTCTTATTTACTCCGACCGATGCAAAATATGCAGGTTCAAGTGATGGGGGAACTACACCACTGTGGGCATATCAGACGGTAAATAATCTTATCACCGTCAAAACAGCTAAAGGAACACTGAGAAGCAACAGATATTATCAGGCTCCGATTCAGAATGAACCGACAAGCATTTACAAAGAAACAGGCAGTGATATATATTTTGCAAACGATAAAACACTTATTCATGAGATGGGGCATATATTTGGTTTATTGGACCTTTATGCATCTTCTGGGAGTAAAGAGCCGGTATATTTTATGTCGTCTATGGCAAAAGCATTGTCTCCTGTCGTGCAGTTTATGACATCCCGTGAAAGAGAAGCAGTGGGCTGGCTTGATGCAGAAAATATCACTCCTATAACAAAATCAGGTGAATATACACTTCCTCCGACAAAGGATAAAAGGCAGGATGGAACGGTGGCATATACACTGGAAATGCCTAACGGTCATAAACTTTATCTGGAGTATCGTTATGTGGATGATGGAGAAGTCAACAGGTTTGATTTAAGCGGAAAAAATCATAAAATATATAATTTACTTGGAAATTATGTGTCAGCAGGCGGACTGAATAAATCGGGACTTCTTGTCTGTGATGCAGACATGGGCGTTAAATTTCCGAGAAATGCAAGTGGGGTGACGCAATTATCGGTAATAGGCGGACAATATAACACGAAAATTGATGCACCTATGGCGGCTGGAGAAGAAATAACTTATGGCGGATATACAATATCCGTGACGGAACTTATGAAAGATAAAATAACATTTAAAGTAAGCGGAAAGGAAATAGATGGCGAACAACCGACAGAGCAGCCTGGAAACGATGGAAAACCGACAGCAAACGGAGTGACATTATTAGCACCGTCAGAAGTTGGTGAAAATCTTGAAATGACTGCCGCACGAGGAAGTCAGATTCAGTTTCTTGCACAGATAAACGGAAAGAAAATATCGGATGGAGACATAAGGTGGAATGTAAGAGGAGAAACAGCAGCGGACACGGAAATTGACTATGAGACAGGACTGCTTAAAATAGGGGCATTTGAATCGCCGACAAGTGTGCTGCAGGTAGTCGGAAGATCTGAGAGTGATGATGATAAAGAGATAACGATAAAAGTAAATGTCACATTCGGAACAAAGACATATTCGGTGACATATCTTTCAGGAAGTGATGCAACAGGAAGTGTCGGGTCCGTGAATAAGCTGCATGACACAGCTCTTACATTAAAAGATGTGTCATATACAAAAAACGGATATACGCAGACAGGCTGGTCGCTAAGTGAAGGTGGAGAAAAAGTATATGACTTAAAAAGTGAATATAAGGAAAATAAAGCTGTTATATTATATCCGTATTGGTCAAAGGAAGAACAGCCGACAGAAACAGCGAGTGCGAAACCAAGTCAGACGGAAACACCGACGGAAACGGCGAGTGCGAAGCCAAGTCAGACGGAAACACCGACGGAAACAGCGAGTGCGAAACCAAGTCAGACAAAGCATCCGACGGAAACAGCGAGTGCGAAACCGAGTCCTACAAAGCAGCCAACGGAAACGGCGAGTGCGAAACCAAGTCAGACAGAAACACCGACGGAAACAGCAAGTGCGAAGCCAAGTCAGACAAAGCAGCCGACGGAAACGGCAAGTGCGAAACCAAGTCAGACGGAACAGCCGACGGAAACAGCAAGTGCGAAACCAAGTCAGACAAAACAGCCGATGGAAACGGCAACTCCAAATGAAACGGCAGAACCAACACAAACACCAACTCCGACGGTGTCGCCAGACAATATGGTTAAATTGAACAAAACTTCAGTTGTACTGTATCTGCCAAAATATAAGACATTTACTTTGACTGCTAAGGTAGACGGGAAAGCGGTTAAAGCGAATTTCAAAAGCAGTAATCCAAAAGTGGTAAAAGTTAATGCGGCAGGGAAACTTACGGCGGTAAAGTCAGGAAAAGCAGTAATAAAAGTTACGGTTAATGGTAAAACATTTATATGTAAGGTCACGGTTAAAAAATTGTCACTTAAGATAAAACCGGCGAAGAGTACGCTTTATCTGAAAGGCAATAAGAGTATTCGTTTAAAAACGATAGTAACAGGTCCGGACAGGAGAGTGCGGTATAAAAGCAATAATAAAAAAATCGTAAAAGTAAACAGTAAAGGGAAAGTGACCGCAGTGAGAAAAGGAAAAGCAAAGATAACTGTTACGGCTAACGGAATAAAGAAAAAATGCATGATAACCGTATTGTCAGGAAAACGAAAAAAACATAAAAGATAAGTAAAAGTTATATTTATGTGATTTGTGTTACCATGAAATCATTGTCAATTCATAAATGAGGAACAAAATGAACATAATAGAGATAAAAGATTTTGAAGCAAAAGAACTTGACATATATGCAAGGTTGTCCGAGGGGCAGCTTTTAAACAGAGCAGAGCCTGATAAAGGAATATTTATAGCGGAAAGTCCGAAAGTAATAGAAAGAGCACTTGATGCAGGATATGAGCCGATTTCATGTTTAATTGAAAAAAAGCACATTGAGGGCGAGGGAAAAGCTGTAATAGGGAAGTGTGACAGGATATATCAAAACAGAAAAATATATCCGGATGAAGAAAACATGGAAAATGCCATATACGAAGAAAGAGATTTGACGGACTTCCCTGTATATACGGCAGAATTTGATATTCTCACAAAACTCACGGGATTTAAACTCACGAGAGGAATGTTGTGTGCGATGCACCGCAGACCGCTACCCGCACTTGAAGAAATCTGCAAGGGTGCAAAGCGGATAGCTGTTCTTGAAAATGTAATGAATCCGACAAATGTGGGTGCGATATTCCGTTCAGCGGCGGCACTAAATATAGATGCAGTCATATTGACAAACGGCAGCAGCAATCCTTTATACCGCAGAGCGGCGAGAGTGAGCATGGGAACAGTCTTTCAGATACCGTGGACATTTGTTGACATATCGGATGATGACAGCGGGGACAGTTATATAAAAAGACTTCACAGGTTTGGCTTTAAAACAGCGGCAATGGCACTTGATGACAATTCTGTAAGTATTGACGATAAAGATGTAGTATCAGAGGAAAAACTTGCGATAATTCTCGGAACGGAGGGAGACGGACTTTTACAGAGCACAATATCCGAGAGTGATTATACGGTAAAGATACCAATGTCACATGGAGTCGATTCACTAAATGTTGCGGCGGCAAGTGCCGTGGTGTTTTGGGCTGTTGCACATTCACAAGTCTGACAGAGTTAAAAAATTTGTATTGAAATAACTGACAATTTAGGATAGAATATATATTGAGCGTTCTTTGAATAAAAGTTTTATGTTCAGAGATGATAACAGTTGATAACAATAAAATTGATGCAAAGTAACATGACTGTTACGATGTGAAATACACGATATGTGTATAGTATGGCAAATTTAATATCATTCATGCAGAATAAAATACATGAATGTAAAAAACTGATTTTTTGAGAGGAGAACAAAATATGAAGATTATTATGTTAGGCGCACCTGGAGCAGGTAAAGGAACACACGCAAAGAAGATTACTGAAAAATTCGGTATTCCGGCTATTTCTACAGGAGATATTTTCAGAGAGAATATCAAAAACGGTACAGAGCTTGGAAAGAAAGCTAAAGAGTATATGGATGCAGGAAATCTTGTACCGGACGAGCTTGTATGTGACCTTGTAGTAGACCGCCTTAAACAGGATGATTGCAAAAAGGGATATATTCTTGACGGATTTCCAAGAACAATTCCACAGGCAGAAGCACTTACAGCGGCACTTGCAAAGGATAACGATGCTATCGATTATGCACTTGAGATTTTCCTCGAGGATCAGGCTATCATAGACAGAATGAGCGGAAGAAGAGTCTGTAAGTCTTGTGGAGCAACATATCATGTAGTAAATATTCCACCAAAAACAGAGGGAGTATGTGATGAGTGCGATGGCGAACTTATCGTAAGAGATGATGACGCTCCGGAGACTGTTAAGAAGAGACTTGATGTATATCATGAGCAGACAGCTCCACTTATTGATTACTATAAGAAACAGGGAATCTTAAAAGTTATTGACGGTTCAAAGGGACTTGATACCTGTTTTGAGGAGATTTGCGGAATTCTTGAGGGATGATTTTAGAAAAATCAAAATCCCCATAAAATGATGCACGGGTTAAAACAGAGTTTATACCACGGATTGATGTATTTTTATCTGTTTTTGAACCTTGCATCATATAAAATAAAGAATTGTAGTATTTATAGCATAACGGACACTATATGTGCATGATATAAATTGTCTCAATATCAAAAAAATAAAGAAAGAAGGCACATTAACATTATGGCAGTAACAATTAAATCAGAACATGAAATTGAATTGATGCGTGAGGCAGGAAGGATTCTTGCGATAGTTCATGACGAACTTGCAAAGATTATCCGTCCGGGTGTAAGTACATTTGAGATTAACAGAAAATGTGAAGAAATCATCAGAAGTTATGACTGTATCCCATCATTTCTTAATTATCAGGGATTTCCTGCATCAGTGTGCACATCAATAAATGAGCAGGTAGTACATGGAATTCCAAATAAGAAAACTATTCTTAAAGATGGAGACATAATCAGTCTTGATACGGGGGTAATTTACAAAGGTTATCAGTCTGATGCGGCGCGTACTCATGCAGTGGGTGAGATTTCACCTGAGGATCAGAAACTGATTGATGTTACAAAGCAGAGTTTCTTTGAGGGAATGAAGATGGCGAAAGCCGGAAATCATCTCTATGATATTTCAAAGGCAATTCAGAATTATGCTGAGTCAAACGGTTTCTCCGTAGTAAGAGAGATGGTGGGTCACGGCATAGGAAAAGAGATGCACGAAGAACCACAGATACCAAACTTTAAACCGATCGGCAGAGGAATGAAGCTTCGTGCCGGCATGACATTTGCAGTCGAGCCGATGATAAACAGAGGAAAGAAAGAAATCTGGATACTTGACGATGGCTGGACTTGTGTCACAAGAGACGGTATGAATTCAGCACATTATGAAAATACACTTCTTATAACAGAAGGAGAGCCGGAACTTTTATCTTACAATAAAGATCTGGCATAAGATTGACAGTCAGGCTGCGATACAGAGTTTGTATCAAAGTCTGACTTAAAATAAGTAAAAAAATTGCCGATTATTTTATTGGCAGAATATAGAAGATGTTTACCGTTTGACTGCGGCTATAATATGTGTCATATACGGTAACAATAAATGATTATCAAGACGGAGGTAATTTATGTCTAAAGAAGATGTTATTGAAATTGAAGGAATCGTAGTTGAGAAGCTTCCAAATGCCATGTTTAAGGTAGAACTTGAAAATGGTCATCAGGTGCTCGCACACATCAGCGGAAAGCTCAGAAAGAACTTTATCCGCATATTGCCGGGAGATAAGGTTACAATGGAAATGTCACCATATGACCTTACAAAGGGACGCATCACATGGAGAGATAAATAAGATTAGGGTGAAAGGCAAATCATAGTGGTTTGTCTTTTTGTTTAATTTACTTAGATGTTTGCAAAACTAATTATATGTTGTGTTAATTGTGCTATTATAACAAATAATACCGCAGGTACGCTCTCGCTGCCTGTCACTCGTAGCAGTACTAAGCCAGCAGAATACGCTGACTGAGTGCTGACGGTGACAGAGCACACTGCTAACATTATTTGTTATATTTGCACAAGTTAGTTACATATATATGATAGTTTTGCAAACATCTAAGTATGAAAATATACAATTAGAACAAAATATAATTGGTTATGTATAAAC
>JBNMLR010000041.1:0-10438 GCA_050874945.1 Butyribacter sp.
AACCGCTTCTGATACAACATACAGCAATTACGCTTCACTTACGGCTGCCGCTTCAAAGAGCCGTGCCGGCATAACACAGGCAAAACACAAACTATTGAAAACACCTTCGGCACAGTCAGATGCTTTTAGAACGATACCTAAAAATTCAATAGTTGAATATATCGGTAAAACAATTTACAAAAACAATACAACATTTATTCATGTAAATTATTATATTAACGGCAAAAAGAACAGCGTCTATCTTCCTGCCGATGCAAAACTTAAATATTATAAGGGCGGCACCGCTAAACAGACAGCTAAACTTTACAACAATTTAAGTTCACTGATAAATGCGAAAGTAAAGATACCTAAAGGCTCATATATGGCTGTGCTCAGAACTCAAAAAGCCGGTACGGTTAAATTTTATAAGGTAAGATATTCCGATACAAAGAAATCATATGTGGGATATGTTAATGCGAAGTATGTGAAGTAAACGCATTAAAAACAAGAGAGTGCAATACTAAAAATTGTTGCACTCTCTTTTATATTTTTTAATATTAATGTTTTTTATAAATTAAATATTAACTCTCTTTTATAAATTACATATCAGTTTATTTATAATCAAACTTAAATACCGTAACTGACATAGGCGGAAGATTTATCTCTATTGAGTATTCTTTTTTCTCACACTCAATCTTCTCTGCTTTTACAACCTTTTTGATATTTACGCCTGTTCCACCGAACTTCTCATCATCTGATGAAAGTATCTTTGTATATTCACCTGCACAAGGTACTCCCGTGCGATACTCTTCATACTGCACCGGTGTAAAGTTGCAAATAAATAAAAGCTGGTCTTTCGCAGAACTTCCACGACGCACAAAACTTACCGTGCTCATATTTGCATTATCACAGCTCATCCACTCAAATCCGATAGGGTCGCAGTCATTTACATACATGGCATCATATTTTTCATAGAGTTTGTTAAGTTCTCTTACATATGCCTGCATCTTCTGGTGCATATCGTAGTCAAGAAGTTCCCAGTCAAGGCTTCGCTTCTCACTCCACTCTCTGAACTGTGCAAATTCCTGTCCCATGAAAAGAAGTTTCTTTCCCGGATGACCGTACATAAATCCATATGCCGTGCGGAGATTTGCAAATTTGTCCTCGTACTCACCCGGCATTTTTTCTATCATCGAACCTTTTCCGTGAACAACTTCATCATGAGAGAGAACCTGAATAAAGTTCTCACTGTATGCATATTGCATACTGAATGTAAGCTTTCCATGATTGTTTGCTCTGAAATAAGGGTCTAATTTCATATATTCAAGGAAATCGTTCATCCAGCCCATATTCCACTTGAACAGGAAACCGAGTCCGTTCATTGAAACAGGTGATGTAACACCAGCCCACGCCGTTGACTCCTCGGCTATTATCTCTGTTCCCGGACATTGCTTCTCAAACTGCTCATTCATATGTCTGAAAAGGTTTATGGCATCATAATTTTCATTGCCTCCTCTTTCATTTGGAAGCCACTCGCCATCATCTTTTCCATAGTCAAGATAAAGCATTGACGCAACCGCATCAACTCTGAGTCCGTCAACATGGAACTCCTTGAGCCAGAAAAGTCCGTTTGCGATAAGGAAGTTCTCGACCTCTCTCTTACCATAATTAAAGATGTAAGTTCCCCAGTGAGGATGTTCTCCTCTCCTCGGATCAGGATGCTCATAGAGCGGCTGTCCGTCAAATCTTCCAAGACCATGCTCGTCCTTTGGAAAATGTGCAGGAACCCAGTCAAGAATTACATGAATACCTCTTTCATGCATATAGTCAACAAAATACATGAAATCTTTCGGTGAACCGTATCTTCTTGTCGGTGCATAATAACCTGTCACCTGGTATCCCCAAGAACCGTCAAACGGATGCTCGGCAATTCCCATAAGCTCGACATGAGTATATCCCATCTTTTTAACATAATCGGCAAGCATAGGTGCCATTTCACGATAACTGTAAAATCCGTCTTCCGTGCCGTCATCTTTCTTGCGCCATGAACCGATATGAACCTCGTATATAGCCATAGGTTCTTTGCGAAGTGCATTTCTGTCTTTCTTTTCACGCTCACGCATCCATTTAGTGTCGTTCCACTTAAATCCGCTTATATCAGCGACTACAGATGCGTTTGCCGGACGAAGTTCAGAACTGTTTGCATATGGGTCTGCTTTCATCAGAACTTCACCTGTTCTCGTAAGTATCTGGTATTTATAAATCGCTCCCGGCTCAACACCCGGAATAAACAATTCATAGACACCCGAAACCTGAAGTGTTCTCATGAGATGAATTCTGCCATCCCACATATTAAAACTTCCTGCCACACTTACCGCTCTGGCATGAGGTGCCCATACCGCAAAGTATGTTCCTTTCACACCATTTATCGTCATAGGATGTGCACCAAGTTTTTTGTATATCTCGTAATGCTTACCCTCCGCAAAATAATATAAGTCCTCATCGCCAATCTGCGGCTCAAAACAATATGGATCTACATATTCTATAACATCATTTTCAGAATATTGAACCTTTACCTTATATGGTGCTCTGTAGTTCTTTCTCGGAATATATTTTCCGAAAAATCCTGAACCCTCACCAATTTCCTCTAACTCAAGTTCATTTTTTCCTGACATATCAGTTATAAAAATTCTTTCAGCTTCAGGTCTGTAGACCGTAAAGACCTGACCTCTGCCAAAGCTGTGCAATCCCAGTAAATTGTGTGGTGCATTATGTCTGCCCTCGAGCAGCTCATCATATTCAACCCAGTTAATCCACTGGTCCATTTTTTCCTGCATACGCTTTCCCCCGAATCTTTTTTTGTAACATGAACAGCCTTATCTGACTGTTCATGTTATTAGTTTTCTTTAATATACGCTCGCAAAATGCTTTAAATAAGGTCATCGACAGCCTTTGCCATCTGCTCTGACTTCTTGTCAGCATCTTCAAGTGAAGTTCCGACAACTCCGTAATAGAATTTAATCTTTGGCTCTGTTCCTGATGGTCTTACACACATCCATACATTATCTTCCATATCGAAGTAAAGTACATTTGACTTAGGAAGTCCTGTAGGTTTAACCTCACCTGTTGCAAGGTCTGTGATAGTGTCAGCCTGGTAATCTCTGAATGAAAGTACCTTGTGTCCATCAATCTCCTTAGGCGGATTTTTACGAAGGTCTGACATAATCTCCTGAATTTTTGCAAGTCCCTCGATACCTTTCATAGTAACAGCCTTTACGCCGTCCTTGCAATATCCGTATCTCTCGTACATTGCTATCATTGCATCCCAGAGTGTCATATCCTTTGTCTTATAGTAAGCTGCTGCCTCGCAGAGAGCCATAGTCGCAACGATGGCATCCTTGTCCCTTGCATGAGTACCGATAAGACAGCCGTAGCTCTCCTCAAATCCAAAGAGATATGTACCTTTGCCTGTTGTCTCAAAATTAAGAATCTGCTGTCCGATATACTTAAATCCTGTAAGAACCTCAATAAGGTCTACTCCGTAATATTTTGCAATCTCATCTGCAAGATTTGATGTAACGATAGTCTTGATAAGTTTTCCGTCCTCCGGAAGTCCCTTTGTCTCTTTAATCTGTGAAATCTCATAGTCAGCGAGAAGGCAGCCTGACATATTTCCCGTAAGTGTGATATATTCGCCTGATTTTGTATCTTTTACATAAACACCGAGTCTGTCTGCATCAGGGTCAGTTGCAAGAACAAGGTCTGCATCTTTTTCTTTTGCAAGTTTGAGCGCAAGTTCAAATGCCTCTGCTGCTTCAGGGTTTGGATAACTTACTGTTGGGAAATCTCCGTCAGGAAGTTCCTGCTCAGGTACAACATATACATTCTTAAATCCGAGTTCATCAAGAACGCGTCTTGCAGGAATATTTCCTGTACCGTGAAGTGGAGTGTAAACAATCTTAAGCTTGTCTCCCATCTCCTTAATGCTGTCCCAATGAATAACCTGTTTTTTAAGTTCTTCAATATATTTGTCGTCAATATCCTTGCCAATCTGCTGATATAATCCCTGCTTAACGGCATCGTCTTTTGACATTGTCTTGACCGTGTTGTAATCCGTAACAGCCTTAACCTCGTCCATGATACCTGTGTCATGAGGCGGTGTAATCTGTGCACCATCTTCCCAGTAAACCTTGTAACCATTGTACTCAGGCGGATTGTGGCTTGCCGTAACATTGATACCTGCCACACATTTAAGCTCTCTTACGGCATATGAAAGCTCAGGTGTAGGTCTGAGTGATTCAAATACATACGCTTTAATTCCGTTTGCTGCAAGACAAAGTGCTGCTTCGTCTGCAAATTCAGGTGACATATGGCGTGAATCATATGCTATGGCAACGCCCTGTGACTGCTTGCCTGCTTTTATAATATAGTTTGCAAGTCCCTGTGTAGCCTTGCGTACCGTGTAGATGTTCATACGGTTAGTGCCGGCACCGATAACACCTCTGAGTCCTGCTGTACCAAACTCAAGTTCCTGATAAAAACGCTCCTTGATTTCATTATCATCATCTGCAATAGCCTTAAGTTCTGCTTTTGTCTCCTCATCGAAATAAGGGTTTGCAAGCCATGATTCATAAATCTCTTTGTAATCCATTTCGTATATCCTCCTCTTTCTGCTCTTTTATTTGAAATTATATATTTGATGTCGGGGACAAAATATCTTTTGCCCTCAACCGATGCAGCGGACTGCTGTTGCTTTTTGACCTTTGCATCATATATTTATGATACTGCAAAATCTGTCATATAGAGTTTGCTTTGTACCTGTTTATTAAAATAAAAAACTAACTTATTTGTCGGCATCCTCAACAAGTTCTGAAAATGAAAGTTTTGCATTTTTGTCATCGTCAAGAATATCTACCGAATAACTTTTTGTCACATAACCGCTTTTGCTCAATGTAATGGTCTGTGAACCTATAACCTTTGTAAATTTACATGGAACTATGCCTTTATAAACATTGTCCAGATAAACCTCTGCCCCCTCGGGTGCCGTCACCGATATGGTATGATTGCTGTCAATCTTCTTTGTCTTACTTGTCGCCGCTGCCGTTGCAGTTGCCTGAGGTGCTGCCGTTGCAGACGATGCCGAACTCTCCGGTGTACTTGTTGATGCCGACGCCGTATCAGATGCTTCAAGGCTTATATTTATAGTCTTGCTCGCCTCCGCAACAGTAAGTCTTCCACTGTATGTGCTGTATCCGTTAAGGCTTACGGAAACTGAATATGTTCCATAATTAAGCGATATTGCTTTGCTGTAATCGACCTTAGTGCCGTTTATATACAAATCCGCACCTATCGGGTCAATATTAAACTTAATGCTTCCTACATTTTTTATACTCTTTCTGTAGTCACTAAAATCAAGAGTGCTCTCTTTATTGTTTTTTATGCTGACTGTCTTTGACGCTCTTGCAGTCCCTTTGCTCAGTGTAACTCTGTAATTGCCGCAGCCCACGGTTATAAGCATATTATTTGTCACAGGTAAGATTATATCATCGTCGATATTTATCATACCACCGATAAAATCTTTGTAATTCAACAGCTTCAAATAGCCATGCCCCTCTGTCCTTATAACGGAATAAACCTTATATCCTATCCCACGGACCGTAAGTTCATCGGCATCACTAAGCTCCACCATTTCTATAGTCTTGTTGCCCGTTGTGCCAAAATATGTCTGATCCGAATACTGGTATAATTCGTCGGCAACTTCCATCGCTGACTCGGATGTATCAAAAGAAAACTTGTCCACATTTTTATACTCCCATACATCCTCAGGAACTTCCATAGACACAAGCTTGGCATCACCCGTCCTATAGACAGTCTTCATAATCATACCCTGTTCAAGCTCATCCCCGTCTATCTCCTGTTTATACTCGTCCTTAATCTCTGCCGTGTCATCATAATTTATGATAGTATCAACATCCGTGTCAATCTCCCTTACCGAAAGCTGCTTAAGTTCCTTGTCAACACTAGTGATAACCCCTGTAAAAGACTGTGTCTCCGCAGGTTTAGCCGTATCCTGCACTTTGTTTTGTGAAGTGCTTTTATTTGCACATCCACACATCACTCCCGCCAAAAATATCAGGCATACACACAGCTTGATAAAACCTGTCCCTATTCTTTTGTGCATCTTAAAATGCCCCTCCTAACCAAAAAGTCAGTGCACAGTCATAAGACTACTACACTAATCCTTATTTCTGAGCAACTTGTTGCGAAGTGGCGACGCAAATCTCAAATTTGCGTCTGCCATAAATGCAATTTGTTTTACTCAAAACCAAATTGTCGTATGAAAAATACTGCATCAGCGGGATTTTTCATACTGTACTATATTGATTATAACTCAAAACTACTTAAAAAAAAAGTCAAACTCTTAAATCTTTTATCTTAGCGATAAATTTTTGTCTGTCAGTTTCCTGTGCCCTTATTTTTTCAAGTTTTTCAAAATTCTTTTCGGAAATCCAAGTCTTTTTTCCGTTGTAATAAAAATTAACAAGTTTCCAATATTTCTCGGGATAGAGCAGCAGTGCATACAAAACTTCCATTTCACCGGGTTCAGGCTCCCTGTTTTTAAGATATTCTTTGACGATAGATACTCCAAGTTCACAGTTCCAGCCGTTTTTTTCCATTATTTTTCTGAGCCAGTCGTATAAATCCGTCATTTGAAGTCCTACCGCAGATTTTTCAAAATTTGATGTTATTATATTTTCCCTGCTAAAAGAAATATTATGATAATTATAACTTCCATGAATTATCCTGTTTTCACCTATTGTCCTCTGGCACAGTTCATCTGTTCCGCACCCGTCTATGTATTCTAAAGCTTTCCTGCCCTGCTCATAAAACTCCTTAAACGAATTAAGTATGCTTATCTCCATATGATTTTTCTGCTTTTTCGCCTTGATATAGCTGTTCACACGCTTCATTTCGTTATTATGTTTTTTGAACAGAGAAACTATATCTATTCTTGATGTATTAAATTTTGCCGCAGATTCAGCAGGCAGTCTCATAAATTTATGTAAATACGCAAGATGCCTAGCCGCCCTACAGACTTCGCTCTTATCCCTCACATCACAATCCTGAGCCTGAAACCATCTCCTTATAACCCACTTTCCACCGCACGAATCTTCACTTATATATTTTTCCGAATTATTTTTCAGGGCAAAATCAGCAAATTCATAACCGTTTTTACAGAGACATTCTTTCACGCTCTCCTCAAATAAAATCCTGTTCTCATCCTTAAGATACGGTTTCACAACATAAAATTTATCCCCACTCTCTACAACCACAGAACCCCTCACGCGTCTTCTTGCCTTTATATCAAGCTCATACTGTTTAAGCACTTCGTCAACTTTTTCATCCATTCCCATAAAAAACACCTCCATAACATACCTTGATTTATATACATTTACATTTGTATCTTATTCAAGTTATGCTATGGAGGCATAAAATAGAACTTTTCACAGTCGTCATTTTAAACGATATTATATTTTATCCTTCAATCGCAATATATTTCTTTTCTTCAACTTCCTTTTCAGGCTCTTTCTTTGGAACAGTAAGTTTCAAAATGCCATGTTTAAACTCCGCCTTTACATCTTCCTGTTTAACAGCTTCGCCAACATAGAAACTTCTCTGGCAGGCACCTGCATAACGCTCTTTGCGGATATATCTGCCGCTGTCTTTTTCTTTCTCGTCTTTATCAAGCCCCTTAGCGGCACTGATTGTCAGATAGCCGTCCTCAATAGATGCATTTATCTCATCTTTGGTAAATCCCGGCAGGTCGATTTCAAGCTCATAACCGTCTTTTTTCTCTTTAATATCGGTCTTCATAATCCTGCCTGCTTTCTTACCATATAATTTCTTTTCCGTGTTTTTCATGCTCTTATCGAAATCATAAAATGGAAATTCATCAAACCAGTCATCAAACAAATTTTCTCCAAAAATACTAGGCATTAACATAAGTCATCTCTCCTTTTTCATATATGCTTTGTTACCTTGTTTCATGGAACCGGGATGTTTCAAGAACTCAAAAAATTTTATTTTTTATCTCTAATCTCAATCTCCAAATCCGATTGTCTGATTGAAATCTTGTTTCTTTTCTTCTTTTTGTTCCCTTCCTTTGTTCTGATTATGTTATAGCACTTTTATTAGCACTCGTCAAGAGCGAGTGCTAATAATTTTTGTGAACTTTTTGTGTTTTTTATTCTATTTATTTGGATTTTGCAACTACAACGCAAGTTCAATCACCGACACAAGAAGAACCGCAAGACAGGCTGCGACTGCAACCGTCAAAAGACTTTTCCTCTTATATGCAAAGAATACTCCGACCACCGTTCCTGCTATTCCCGAAATCAAATCTGCCGTCGAATAGATTATTGCCGGAAATGTCATCGCACCAAGCACCGCATACGGCACATACGCAAGAAATGATTTGATAAATCTGTTCTCAATCTTTCCGGTAAAAACCGTGAGCGGGATTGCCCTGATAAGATATGTAACTCCTGCCATCACTATAAGATATATAAAAAATGTCTGTGTATTCATTTATTTTCAACCTCATTTCTTCACATACTTTTTTGGATATAAAATCTTCTTTTATTTTCCTGCTTTCATTCAAGAAATTTCTTTTGTTTTCAGCATTATTTCTTCACTCATTTTTGCTCAATATATAAAAGATTTAATTTCCCTCTTCCTCATCAATCGGATAAAGCCACGCACCGACTGCCGATGCAGCAACCGCACATATTATTATCACAAAGCCTGACGAAACTTTATTTAACACCGGAACCCATCTGAACATACAGCTTAATGCCACAGCGATTATTATTACTTTCAGAAAACGGCTGTCGTCCCTTGCCGCCGGAAGAATTATTGCAAGAAACATTCCATATATGGCAATACCCAGTGCATCACTTATGACTGCCGGAAGTATGCCGCCAAGCAGTGCACCGAACGCTGTTCCTGCTATCCAGCCAATGTATGAAACCGATATTATTCCAAGCATATAATATTTGCTCACGGTCTTGTTTCTGCTGACCGAAACAGCAAATATCTCGTCCGTAACGCAAAAACTTACTGCCATTCGTGTCGGTTTCTTAAAAGTATCATCCACCTTTTGTGCGAGTGACAATGACATAAGTGCATATCGTATATTTATTACAAGCTGCGTAAGTGCCATCTCGACAAGACCGCCGCAAGCCGCCATTATCTCAACACCTGCAAACTGTCCAGCCGATGTTACATTTGCAACCGATATAAGTATCGCCTGCCACGGTGTAAGCCCTGCCGAAACTGCCATTATTCCGAATGCAAAACTAACCGACAGATAACCGAGTGCTATCGGTACTCCGTCCTGTACTCCTCTTTTTATATCTTTCTTTTTATCTGATGCTTCGTTTTCCATTTTTTCCTCATTTCCATACAGATATATCACCTTGTAAAACTTGTTTTCTGATATATCCAAACAATGTATTTATACAATTTTCCTCTTATATTTTCAGCCGTTTATGCTCAACGACTTTTATCATATCTGATTAAAAATCTTATATTTTATAACTGCAAATGCTTCTCTCACAAAACTGTTGGGTATCGTAATCGGCTTAGTCTTTGCACTTGCACCGCTCACATCTGTGTAACCCATCTTTTTTGCTATGCATTTTGCCCTGTAAATATGAAAATCATTGCTGACAATAACAGTCTTTTTTTCTTTGCTGCCGATAAGCTCAGCCGTAAACTTCAGATTTTCATTTGTATTTTTTGACCTGTCCTCAAGTATTATCCTGTCACTTTTTATTCCGTTTTTGACAAGATAATCAGACATGGCTTTCGCCTCCGTTATGTCCTCGCCTTTTCCCTGACCGCCCGAAACAACAACCTTTGTCCCCTCATTTTCTTTGAGATAATCAAGTGCCACATCAAGACGGTACTTGAGATTTAAGGTAATTCTTGTTCCATTCACCCTCGCACCGAGAACCACTATATAATCCGCATTTTTCTCCGGTTTCTGAACCGCATTTTTAATTATAGCACTTTCCGCAACACCGAAAACACCTAAAAATAATATTACGCATATAATCAATGCCACTGACACCGCCTTAGGCAAGTGCAGTCTGCCGTTGTGGCACATCCATGAAGCTGTTCCCATTGCCGCAAGCACCACACCGAGAAGCAGCCAGAAGTAAGTAAACGAATTATTCAAACCGATAATGACCGCATAAACTCCAAAATACACCACGGATGCAATCCCAAGCACCCATAATACAAACGCTAAAACCATAAAAATCTCCATTTCTACCCGCTTTTCAGGGCATCTTAAGTTTGTGCATAAACACAAATACAAATCCTGCGTGTGAAAATGTCAAGCGGCTATTCGCAATCCGCTTTGCTACCTGATAGTTTTAAATTGCACGACCGC
>JBNMLR010000042.1:0-10406 GCA_050874945.1 Butyribacter sp.
AGGTGCACAATTTAATTACAGATTATGATAGTTTCGCAAATATCTAAGAAGTGTAAAAGAAAAATGATGGGGGTAATTTTAAAAAAATAACTGAATTGGTGTGTTAGTTTTCAATAACAAGAATTGAAAAAAATGCCATATTTTTTAAGAATGAAAATAATACCTAAGAATATGCTTGTAATAGCTGAGTTGGTGTGTTATAGTCAAAGCAGCTGGAAAGATTGATAATGGTGTCATACTGACACAAAAACAAACCCTCTGTAAGTTCGCACATTATAGGGGGTTTTTTTGTGAAAGAATTAGAATTGTGAAAATTATACAAAAAGAAAAAATAAATATGTGAAAAATTACAATAGAAAAATTGGCAGAGGTATGTTACCATCTTAGAAAGACTTATAAGAGCAATCAGTTGTAATGGAAAAATATAAAAACAAGATTAAAATAATGAAAAGTCAGATATAAATAATCATATAAAAAATCAATAATATCAGAAAGAAACCATGGATTAAATAATCTCATAGTAACAGTTCAAACATCAAAAGATAATCGACAATATAATGAGCTGGCTCGGATAGTGTCAATTATTTTTTGATAGCTGAACAGTTACATTTCATATGAAAATCAGCATTAGTAATTGAAAACAAAACATAAAAAAGATATAATGGAGATATATAGATGGAGAAAAACAGTAAGAAGAAAATTGAAAACGATAAAAAACAAAGCAGCAATGCTATGGAATATCACAATGATGACATTATAAAAGCAAGCGGTGATAAAAAGGATTACGACAGAATAAAGAGTGAAAATATAACAAGTACACCATATGACGATGTGTTCCGAACCATGTTAAATGACTGTTCAAGATTTATACTGCCGCTTCTTAATGAGGTATTCGGAGAAAACTATGACGGCACGGAAACGATAGTCTTTGCAAATGACTATCACTTTCAGAATAAGCAGGACGGAGCGGAGGATAAGATTATCACGGACGCAAGTTTTAAGGTTATTAAAGGTGATATGGAAAAGAAATATCATTTGGAGTGCCAGAGTACAATAGATAACAGCATGGTGTTACGCTTTTTCGAGTATGATTCTCAGATAGCACTCGATGATGCGACGATTGAGAAGATAGTCGGTGATGATGGCGATAAAAAGAGTGATGGGGTATTGACAGTTACATTTCCACACTCAGCGGTGTTATATCTTCGTTCAAACAAAAACACAGGTGATGTGATGACAATTAGGTTTGTGACTCCCGGTGGAGAGGTAAAGTATGATATACCGATAATAAGGATGCAGTCTTATAGTTTAGAGGACATATGGGAGAAAGAAATTTATTTACTCATACCGTTTTATATATTTACGCATGAAGCAAATTTTCCTAATTATAATGAGGATGAAACTTTATTACAGGGACTTGTAGATGAATTTAAAGAAATATGCGTTAAGATGGAAGAACTTACACAGCAGGGCAAAATGACCGAACTTGAAAACAGGATAATAGTAGAGTTGTCAAAAAAAGTAGTAGACAATATAGCAAGGAAATATGAAAAAATCAGGAAAGGAGTTGACGGAATTATGGGAGGAAAAGTAATAGAGACAGAAGCGAAGAAGATGTATAATCGTGGTATCAATGATGGAATTATTGGAGCAATCGGAATACTAAAAGATTTGAATATGTCTGAAAGTGAAATAGAAAAACATATTATTAAAAAATTTGGTTTAAGTGAAGATGAAGCGGCAAAATATATTATGGAGTGTTCAAAATAGTAAATAAAAATTATTTACATTGAATGTGTTTCAATGCGACAGAATATGCACAAATGGAAAATAAGTTTTATTTTGGGGAGTGATTTTTACTCCCCATTTCCGATTACTGCCGGCAGTGATTTAGAGATAATAAGCGAAATATAATCAAGTATTTCGTCTTTATCATGTTTTTCCGGTTCTTTAAAGAGATTGATAAGCATACCTGCGAGTCCCTCCGTGTAAAAATCACACAGAAAATGGCGGAAGTCATCAGTAATCGTAGTATTGTTTGTTTTTTCTACTTTTCTTATAAGGTCTTCAATAAGACCGATAAAATCCTGATAAAGGAAATGTTTCAATTGGTCACGCCCTACGGAGTCATAAATGCAGTTTAAAAAGTAGGAATTTTTTTCTATGTAATCTATAACAAAATAAAATGCGTCTTTGTAATCTAATAAAAGATCAAACTGCTTGACAACTTCAAATGCTTCCTGTTCAAGCATCCATTTTAACAAACCGTATATATCTTCAAAATGGTAATAAAATGTCTTTCGGTTCAGATTGCAATTTTTAATAAGTTCACTGACTGTAATCTTAGAAAAAGGTTTTTGTTTCATCAATTCTTTTAAAGACTGGCATAGAGCCATTTTTGTCTGAAGTGAGGCTTCTTCGTGTGTCATAAAAATCCTTTCTTGAAAATCTAAATATGATTTTAGCAGTTATTTGTGCATAGCCTGACAGATAGTAATAAATTACACTACAGTGTCAGATTTGCAAGCGAATACTAACTTTTATTATACACATGACCGTCAAAATTGCAAACAGTATGCCTTTCAAATCGCTCAAATATTTCACCCCAATTTTATTACACAATTTAACAGATTTGTGTAATTATGCACAAATGCTTCAAATTGTCCGTGGTATTTATCACGGATTTTTTTTATTATCAATTTTAAAATAAATTTTAAATTTGTAATTATGCTTTATTGCAGAAATGATGTTTATGAACTTGTTGGAAAATTGAGAAAGGAAAAATGACATGAGAAAGTTTTATGAATGGGTGGTAGATCATTCAAAGCAGGTGGTTGTGATATTTACGATACTTTTTGTCGTATGTGCCATCTGCAAGGGAATGATTTCGGTCGATTATGATATGAATGATTATCTGCCGGAGGACAGTGCTTCGACGAAAGCACTTAACCTTATGGATGAGGAGTTTGACGGCGGAGTACCAAATGCGAGGGTAATGGTTAAAAATGTGACCGTTCCGCAGGCTCTTTCCTATAAGGAAAAAATCGAAGCGGTTGACGGTGTTAATGAGGTTACATGGCTTGACGATGCAGTATCGGTTGATGTGCCGCTTGAAACTATGGATAAAGATACTGTTGAAACTTATTATGTTGATAAAAACGCATTATTTTCCGTTACCATTGATGAAGATAAAAGAGTATCGGCAGTTAATGATATAAGAAAAATTATCGGCAATGATAATGCGATGACCGGAAGTGCTGTTTCGACGGCAACTGCAACTAAAAGCACGACAAGTCAGATTTCAAAGATAACTGTTATTGCCGTGATATTTGTAATTCTTGTGTTGTTAGTCACAACGGACTCATGGTTTGAACCGGTTATCGTTATGATAGGTCTTGCGGTTGCGATCATTATAAATGCAGGCTCTAACATACTGTTTGGCAAGATTTCATTTGTTACAAATGCCGCAGGCACGATATTACAGCTTGCCGTTTCGTTAGACTACTCGGTATTTCTTATTCACAGATTTACGGAATGCCGTGAGAAAAACGATAATCCAAAAGAAGCGATGGTCGATGCACTTACAATGTCAACATCATCTATCCTGTCAAGTGGTCTTACAACAGTTATCGGATTTCTTGCACTGTGCCTTATGCGTTTCCTTATAGGTCCTGACCTCGGAATGGCACTTGCAAAGGGTATTGCCATAAGTCTTATAACGGTGTTTACTTTTATGCCATGTCTTATACTTATGACATACAAATGGCTTGACAGATCACAACATAAAGCATTACTTCCATCGTTCAGTGGATTTGGAAAAATCGTATGCAAGGTAATGTTTCCTGTACTTGCCATATTTGCCTTGACGATAGTGCCGTCTTATCTGGCATCGAACTCAAACAGTTTTTATTATGGTTCATCGAAGATATTTAACGAAAAGACAAAGACCGGTGCTGACACGGCAGAGATAGAAAATATTTTTGGAAAAAGTGACACATATGTGCTTATGGTTCCAAAGGAGGATAAGGCAACACAGAAAAAACTTTCAGATGAACTTCACGATATTTCGCAGGTTAAAAGTATTATCTCATATGTAGATACCGTTGGAGTGGAAATTCCGGAAAGTTATCTTGACGAGGAAACATACTCAAAACTCTGTTCTGATAAATACACAAGAATGGTTATTTCAGTCGATGCCGAGTACGAGGGCAGCGAGACATTTAATCTTGTGAAAAAAGTGAGGGACACGGCAGAAAAATATTTCCCTGATAAATGGTATCTCGCAGGTGAGGGCGTGTCGACATACGACCTTATGGACACGATAACAAGCGATATGACAAAAGTAAATCTTGTTGCGATAGGCGCAGTATTTGTCGTGCTTCTGTTTTCACTCCGCTCAGTCGTACTTCCGGTACTTCTTGTACTTGGAATCGAAACGGCGATATGGATAAACCTGTCAATACCTTATTTTGCAGACCGGCCGATATTTTACATTGCTTATCTGATAATAAGTTCCGTGCAGCTTGGTGCAACGGTTGACTATGCGATACTTTTTACGGAGCGTTATAAGGAGTTCAGACAGGAATACGGCAAGAAAGAGTCGGTTATAAACACGGTGTCAGCCGTAACGGTTTCAATCCTCACATCGGGAAGTGTTATGACAGTCGTTGGATTTTTGCTTGGAATAGTGTCAACACACGGACTTTTATCACAGCTTGGTTATTTTTTAGGAAAAGGAACATTGTGTTCTCTGGTAATCGTATTCTTTGCATTACCGGGAATGTTGTATCTGTTTGACAAAACATTTATAAAATTGAAAAGAAAAAACATTACTCTTGAGTGATGGGATTACTCTTTAATCAGATACCGTGTATTGAGTTGGTACCTGATTGCGCATAGCAAAAATTTATATGAACGAGCAGCGAATAGGATTGCGAATATCATTGATTAAGAAAGATGAGGGAAAAAAGATGAATAGAAAAAGTTTAATGGCAGGAACAATGGCAGTAGTAATCGCAATGCAGAGTGTCGCAGTGACAGGAACAAATGCATTTGCAGCAGAAAAATCAAACGACGATAAAGAGGAAGTTATATATGTTATCACTGACGCATCAGGAAAAACAGAGAGTGTCAATGCGGTAAACATTTTTGGAAAAGGGGATGTTACCGATTATGGAAAATACAGCGAAGTTAAGATGCTCAACACGACAGACGAGATAAAAACAGACGGTGATAAGATAACATTTTCCACAGATAAGGATAAGGTTTATTATCAGGGAACAATGGAAGATGCCGAAATTCCCTGGAATATAAAGTTTGCCTATAAACTTGACGGAAAAGAGATTTCGGCAGAAGACCTTGCAGGTAAAAGCGGAAAACTTGAAATACATTTAACGATTGATAAAAATAAGAAATGTAAAACAGATTTCTATGACAGCAGTGCATTGCAGGTCAGCATGACACTTGATACTGAAAAGTGCGAAAACATAGAAGCAGACGGGGCTACGCTTGCAAATGTCGGAGCTGATAAACAGATAAGTTACACGATACTTCCGGGAAAAGGACTTGATGCCTCAGTCACAGCGGATGTAACAGATTTTGAGATGGACGCTGCACAGATAAACGGAGTAAAACTCGACCTTGACCTTGATGTGGATGACGAAGAACTTATGGATAAAGTGCATGAGATAATGGACGCATCAAAAGAGATAAATAATGGTGCAACAAAAGTATCTGACGGAAGCAGTAAACTTGTTGACGGCGGAAGTGACCTTACGGATGGAACGGAGTCACTTGACAGTGGAATAAATTCGCTTGATGAAGGTGTCATCAAGCTTGACGGCGGAATTGCAGAAATGCAGAAAGCAATAAAAACATTAAATTCAAAATCAGGTGACCTTATAAAAGGTTCTGCCAAGATGAAAAAGGGATTGAACCATATAAAAAAACAGTTATCAAAAGTATCGATTACAACAAAGCAGTTGAAACAGTTAAAAACAAGTTCTGCGGCAATAAAGAAAGGACTTACACAGGCTTATGACGGTGCAGTTCAGTTAAACAGCGGACTTTCATATGACAGTTACAAAGCCGTAATGCAGAACAATGGACTTGACATTGACAAACTTCAGGCAGGAAATGAAGAAGCAATAAATACATTAAAAGCACAGATAGAGAGCCTTAACAGTTCAATAGAAAGTTTAAAGCAGATACCCGGTTATGAAAATGATGAGAATTATAAAAAACAGGTAGAACAGTTGAGTGCGCAGGTAAACAGTCTCACACAGGTAGTAACACTTCTTCAGGGAAACAGTGCAAATATAAGTGGAACTAAGCAGTATTTTGATACAGTGTCACAAAAATCGTCAGAACTTGTGGCAGGACTTGAACAGTTAAAAACAAGTTATGAACAGTTTGACACCGCGATCGTACAGCTTGCAGATAAACTCACTAAACTGTCAACAAATATGAAGAAATTAAAAAAGGCAATCAACCAGATGGCAACAAGTTATAACAGCCTTGACAAAGGAATAAACTCCTACACATCAGGTGTAAATTCAATAGAAAAAGCATTTTCAAAACTTTCAGACGCATCGGGAACGCTCGCAGACGGAACAAAGGAGCTTGTATCAGGCTCAAAAGATTTGAATGACGGAGCAAAAACACTGTATAACGGAATCGTAAAACTGGATGACGGGGCAGCAGATTTAAGTGACGGAACAAAAGAGTTTTACGAAAAAACAGATGATATGGACACACAGGTACAGGATGCGATAGACGATATGGTAGATGAAATATCGGGTGGAAATTCAGAAACAAAATCATTTGTATCTGAAAAAAATAAAAATGTGGAGTCAGTACAGTTTGTTATAAAGACAGCAGCAATCGAGAAGAAAGAAGTAGTAAAAGAGGAAAAAACGGAGAGCGAAAAGAAAGGGTTCTTGGAAAAGCTGCTGGAATTGTTTGGGATGTAGTGTTGCAACAAATAAGCAATGATGATATATTATTTATTACAAAGCAACATAATAGAACAATAGAGGATAAAAAGCATTTATGAATCAAAGAGAGAAGATTGAGAGAATCAAAGAATTTCGATTAATTGATGATGTATTCTTTGAGGTGTTTGCGAGTGATATTCCAGCGTGTCAGGAAATATTGAGAACAATTATTGAAGATGAAAAATTAATCGTTAATGATGTTATCGTTCAGAGCAGCGAAAGAAATCTTTATGGACGTTCAGTACGCCTTGATGCGTTGTGTACGCTTGGGGATGGCTCTTTATGTAATATAGAGATTCAACGCTCAGATAATGATAATCATCTAAAACGGGCGAGGTTTAATGCCGCGAGCATCACAGTTAAGGAATCTGAAACGGGAATAAATTTTGAAAATGTCAAAGATGTATATATTGTATATATATCTGAGAAAGATTTTTTCAAAGCTGGACTTACCACTTATCATATTGATAAGGTTATTCGTGAGAATGGTATAACTGTTGAAGATGGATTGCATGAGATTTTTGTTAATGCAGCCGTTGATGATGGCAGTAATATAGCCGAGTTGATGCAGTGTTTTAAACAGAAAGATTTAAATAATCCAAAATTTAAAGCAGTCACCAGAAGATTTAATGAATTAAAAGAAACGGAAAGGGGATTGAATGCTATGTGTAAAATAATGGAAGATATTATCAAGGAAGAAGAAAGAGAAAAGAATATAAAGCGTATTGTGAAAATGATTAGTAAAGGTTATTCAAAAGAAGAGATTTTGGAGCTTGATTACACGGAAGAAGAATATGAGGAAGCTGAGAAAGAGCTGATTGCAACAGTATAGTGTATGTGAGGTCGAAAATAACGCCAACAGAGAGTTCCGCTTGCGGAACTCTCTGTTGGCATTTATAATGGAAGATGGTTACAGTTAAATATAAGACGCATCGTATTGGGATTTTGTCTTTAATTATATTGAGGGGGGAAAGTTTATGCGCAAAGTAAGTATAGGAAAGCAGGATTATGAATCGTTAATAACATCAGGATGCTTTTATGTAGACAAAACATATTTTATAAAAGAATGGTGGGAGTCACAGGATGATGTGACGCTTATCACCCGTCCTAGAAGATTTGGAAAAACATTAAATATGAGTATGTTAGAATGCTTTTTCTCAAATAAATATGCCGGCAGGAGTGACTTGTTTGAGGGATTGTCAATATGGAAAGATGAAAAATACAGACAGCTTCAGGGAACATATCCGGTGATATTTGTTAGTTTTGCATCCGTAAAAGAAACAAAATTAGAAAATGCAAAATATCGTATATGTAGTCTTGTTTCAGAAATATATGAGGCTAACCGTTATCTTCTTAAAGGAGATTTGCTTAGTGACAATGAGAAAGAGCAATTTGTCAATGTGAAAGCAAATATGAACCCTATAGGAGTTGTGGATGCCATAAAACTCTTAGCGGGATATATGGAAAGATACTACGGAAAAAAAGTTATCATTCTTATAGATGAATATGATACGCCTTTACAAGAAGCGTATGTTGGTGGATATTGGAATGATATGGTTGGATTTATACGCAGTTTTTTTAACTCAACTTTTAAAACAAATCCATATCTTGACAGGGCAATAATGACGGGGATTACAAGAGTGTCCAAAGAAAGTATTTTTTCTGATTTAAACAATCTTAATGTAATAACAACGACAAATGACGAGTATAATACAAGTTTTGGCTTCACGGAAAATGAAGTTTTTGCAGGATTAGATGAGGCTGGTCTGTCGGAGAAAAAAGATGATGTGAAGCTGTGGTATGACGGTTTTACATTTGGAAAGCATAAGGATATATATAATCCGTGGTCGATTACTAATTATCTTGACAAGAAAGAGTTTAAGACATATTGGGCGGACACAAGTTCTAATAGTCTTGTTGGCAAACTTATTCAAAGAGGTTCACCGAAAATAAAGAAAGCCATGGAAAAACTTTTAAATGGGGATTGCATAACGGTAGGGATTGATGAACAGATAGTGTTTGACCAATTAGATAATGACGAGGATGCGATATGGAGTCTTTTATTGGCAAGTGGTTATCTAAAAGTAGACAGCATGGATATTTGCGTAAGAACAGGAGAGCAGAAATATGAACTAAGTCTTACAAATTTAGAAGTCCGTGTTATGTTTCAGAAATTGATAAAAGGCTGGTTTGGAAGAACGAATGGGGCATCAGATGAATTTGTTGATGCTTTATTGAATGGTGATATAAAAGCAATGAATTATTATATGAATAAAATCGCTTTGGCGACATTTAGTTATTTTGATGTTGGAAATAAACCGTCTGAATATATTGAACCGGAACGTTTTTACCATGGTTTTGTATTAGGGCTGATGGTCGGTCAGAGAGAGGATTATGTTATAAAATCAAACAGGGAAAGTGGATTTGGAAGATATGACATAATAATGCTGCCATGCAATATTGAACATAAAAGATTGCCGGCTATTGTAATTGAATTTAAGGTGCATGACAGTGATGAAGAAAAAAGTCTTGCGGATACTGTTGCGGTAGCACATAAGCAGATAGAAGAAAAAAGATATGATGAAGAAATCCTGACACTTGGTATAGAAAAAGAAAGAATAAGACATTATGGATTTGCGTTTGAGGGAAAGAAAGTGCTTATAGGGTAATAGGAGGAAAGAAAAATGGATTCACAGATAAATATAAGGGTAGCTAAGATAGAAGATGCCGCAAGGTTACTTGAGATATACGGCTATTATGTAAGAGAAACTGCAATCACTTATGAGTATGAAGTGCCGTCACTTGACGAATTTAAACAAAGGATTTCACATACGCTTGAAACACATCCTTACATTGTTGCGGAGTCAGATGGAGAAATCATAGGATATGCCTATGCCGATAAATATCATCCGAGAGCTGCATATAGCTGGGATGCGGAAATGACTATATATCTTGACAATAATTTCAGAGGAAACGGTGTTGGGAGAAAACTGTATTCATATCTTGAGGAAATCTTAAAGGCACAGGGATTTGTAAAAGCAATCGCACTTATCACACCGCCTATGACAGAAGCGGATAATGATGTTTACAGAAGCGTACATTTCCATGAGAGTATGGGATATAAACTTTCGGGAAAACTTACATATAGCGGATATAAATTTGGCAGGTGGTTTGATACGGTAACTATGGATAAGACATTGTGTGAGCCGCATGAAAATATGGAGCCTGTAAAGACTTTTGATGAGGTCCGAGGACAGTTTGGAATATAAGATGAAAGATAGGAAATGGTATGATTTTTTTTGATTTAGACAACACATTGGTAGATTATAGTACAAGTGAAAAGAAAACAATAAATTCTATTATGGAAAGTTATAAAATAAACATAGAAGAATACGCTAAGATATGGAAATA
>JBNMLR010000043.1:0-10332 GCA_050874945.1 Butyribacter sp.
CTGATATTCACCGTGAACCGGAATAGCATACTTTGGCTTTGTAAGAGAATATATAAGTTTTATCTCCTCCTGTGAAGCATGGCCTGATACATGGGTATCCTGTACGATTACTTTTGCACCTTTCTGTGCGAGTTCGTTTATAACCTTTGATACATTCTTTTCATTTCCCGGAATCGGTCTTGAACTGAATATAACAGTATCTCCCGGCTCAATGCTGACTTTACGGTGAAGATTTGCTGCCATCCTTGAAAGAGCCGCCATAGCCTCACCCTGACTTCCGGTTGTTATAAGTACGAGTTTTTCAGGTGGATAATTTTTCATCTGTTCCATTTCTATCATTATATTTTTAGGAACATCGAGATAGCCGAGTTCTGCCGCCGTTGAAATGACATTTACCATGCTTCTTCCTTCAACGACAACTTTTCTTCCGTATTTTTCGGCTGAATTTATTATCTGCTGGACTCTGTCAACATTTGAAGCGAATGTCGCTACTATAATTCTGTGCTTTTCATTGTCAGCAAAAATATTGTCAAATGTCTTTCCAACTGTTCTCTCAGACATCGTATAACCCGGCTTCATGACATTTGTACTGTCACACATAAGTGCAAGTACGCCTTTTTTGCCAAGCTCTGCAAATCTCTGAAGATCTATAGTCTCTCCGTTTACCGGAGTATAATCCACTTTAAAATCACCTGTATGAACTACTATTCCTGCCGGTGAGAATATCGCAAGTGCTGCCGCATCTGATATACTGTGATTTGTTCTGATAAATTCTATTCTGAAACATCCGAGATTTATCGACTGACCGTACTTTACAACTTTTCTTTTAACCGGTTTTGGAAGGACGTGCTCCTTTAACTTGTTTTCGATAAGTCCCATAGTAAGCTTTGTCGCATATACAGGTACATTTATCTCTTTAAGCACATAAGGAAGTGCACCTATATGATCCTCGTGTCCGTGTGTTATCACAAAACCTTTAACTTTATCTATATTTTCCTTAAGATATGTTATATCCGGTATAACAAGGTCTATGCCAAGCATTTCATCTTCCGGAAATGATAATCCGCAGTCTACTACAACTATGCTGTCATCATACTCAAATGCCGTGATATTCATTCCGATCTGTTCAAGTCCGCCAAGCGGTATTATCTTAAGCCCCTTACCAAGTGGTGCATCTTCCTTCTTCTTTGCTCCTCTTGTCTGTGTTCTTTTTACCGCTGCCGGTTTATCAGTAGTTGTCTTTCTTCTTGGTCTTCCCGGTCTTTTGACAACTTTTTCTTCAACTTCAATATTCTCATTTTGAGAATTTTCTGTCTCCGGATTTTTATTATTACTGTTCAATCTTTTTCCCTGCCTTTCTGTACTAACCTTCAAAGTCCACATCATCTAATAATTCCGCAAAAACCTTTGAAAGTGCATTTATTTTTTCTTCATCTTCGACCATCTCATAAAAACTGTCGTTTTCGTCCTCAGAAACTTCTCTAAATATATATGCATCCGCTTCATCTTCCTCACTGTCCGTTACAAGAAGATAATTTTCACCTGCTATCTTAGTTTCTTCTACCACAAAAAAAGGAACTTCCTCTCCCTCATCCGTTGTAAAATAAACAACTTTGCTTTCCTTGTTTTCTTCCATATTTAATTGCATCCTTTCATTAATTCCGTTCTAAGCCGTCTAAATAACTCTGTAAGATCAGTGATGCCGCCATCTTGTCAATATACTGCTTTCTGTTCTCTTTACGGACTCCTCCCTCAGCAAGTACATTGTCAGCCTGTACGGTTGTAAGCCTCTCATCCTGATAGATAACCTCAAGACCACTTCTTCTCTCCACCATCTCACCAAACTCTCTCGTCTTTTCGCAGCGGTCGCCCTCCTCATTATTGAGTTTTTTAGGCAGACCGATAACAACCTTATCAACATCGTACTCTTTCATAAGGCTTTCGATTCTTGCAAGAGTCTGTCTGAGTTTAGCAGGCCTTTCACGCCGTATCGTCTCAATAGGCTGTGCCGTAAGAAGCATCTCATCACTTATCGCAACACCAACCGTCTTTGCACCATAATCAAGACCCATTATTCTCATAAATTCACCCGTTTAATTCTTTCTATATATTCAATTTTATAAATTCGTACTCATTATTTAAAGTTGTTATTTATATAGTCCTCCAGCAAAAGCTCGATTATCTCATCTCTCTCTACACGTCTGATAAGACTTCTAGCCCCCTTGTGGCTTGTGATATATGTCGGATCTCCACTCATGACATAACCGACTATCTGGTTTACAGGGTTGTACCCCTTTTCAGTAAGAGCTTCATATACTCTTGCTATAACATCTTTAACTTCTATTACCTGGTCTTTTTGTACTTTAAAATATTGTGTATTGTTTATTTCCTGCATAAAGGCAACTGCCCTCCATTTCTTTTCACGTTCAAAATATATATTTATATACTAATATATCCCGTTCAAAAAAACAACATAATTTTTTTTAAATATTATCATTTATTTTTCCGAGAATTATATCATCAGTTACTTTTCCGATGATTTCAACATCAGTTATCGTATTGCATCTGCTCTGTGCATCCTCGATTTCATCGGCACTTACGGCTATTCTTATATATCTCTCATTATAACCTATGATATATTTTTTACCGCCCAGTTCTGTTATCTCCTCAAACAAAACTTTTTCGTTTTTCTTAAGTGCCCTGTCCATATATTCATTTTCCAGACATTTTTCACATTCAAGAAGTCTCTCGCTTCTCAATGATTTTTCATGTTCGGTTATCTGTCCGTCCATCTTGTCTGCGACAGTTCCCTGCCTCCTTGAATACTTAAACACATGAATCTGTGCAAAACGCACCTCTTTTGCAAACTGGACAGTCTCTAAAAATTCTTCCTCTGTCTCCATCGGAAAACCTACTATTATGTCTGTCGTGACTGCCGGATTTTCAAAATATTTTTCTAATATCTTTACACCGTCTAAATATTCCTGTGGCGAATAATGTCTGTTCATGCGTTTTAAAACGCTCTCACTTCCGCTTTGGAGAGAAAGATGAAAATGAGGACAAAGCGTTTTTATCTTAGAAAGTCTGCCTGCAAACTCGTCAGTGATTATCCTCGGTTCAAGCGAGCCAAGTCTTATCCTCTCCACACCCTCAACGCTGTCTATCGTCTCAAGTGCTTCAAGCAGCGGCTTTCCGGCTTTTTCAAGAAACTCACCTGACTTTTTTCCATTGACTCCGTATGACGAAAGATGTATTCCGGTTACGACTATCTCTTTATAGCCTGCTGCCGCAAGTTTTTCAACTTCATCCTTTATATCCTCAACAGACTTACTTCTCAACGGACCTCTTACATACGGGATTATACAGTATGTGCAATACTGGTTGCACCCGTCCTGTACCTTTATATATGCTCTTGTGTGTTCCTCTTTGATTGCCGCTTCAGACATATTTTCATGAACCATGCTGTTTAACTGTATATCTGTACTATTGCCGCTCCCGTCATCCTGTTCTGAAATCTGACCGTTTATCTGATATAACTTTTCTAAAACTATCTCTACAAGATTATCCTTGTCGCTATTTGATATAAAAAGGTCAACACTCTCATCCACTTCACCCTTTGCTTTTGCAGAATCAACATAACAGCCTGTGGCAACAATAACAGCTTCAGGATTTAAGCGTTTTGCCCTGTGGAGCATTTTTCTTGATTTTCTGTCAGCTATATTAGTAACCGTACAGGTATTTATGATATAGGCATCTGCTTCTTCATCAAAAGCTACAACGCTGTGACCTTTTTTCTCAAAATTAATCTTCATTTTTTCCGTTTCGTAAGAATTTACCTTACATCCTAATGTTAAAAAAGCTACACGCACTTTTTTCCTCCTGATATTTTATAATGTTACATTTTTCTGTAAACTATGCTATATTTTTCACCTTATTTTTGTGACATATCACAAATTTTTTTGTTCTTTCCGCATTTATTGTCGTTCTAATGGTAACTATACACACACTACCGACCAATTTTTTGGCAACATTGTATATTGACTTTTCGCTGTTCAATGTCTAGTATTATATGTGAACAAAATATAAGGGAGGTAGTTAGTATGAAAACCGTAAAGATTTCTTTAAACTCTATCGACAAAGTAAAGGCATTTGTAAATGATGTAACTAAATTCAACACAGATTTTGATTTAGTTTCAGGAAGATATGTCATCGATGCAAAATCTATCATGGGAATTTTCAGTCTTGACCTTTCAAAGGCTATCGACTTAAACATTCATGATGATGACAACATGGATGATATACTCAAAACATTAGCACCTTACATCGTTGAGTAAAAGAGTGTGTTGTTAATAACACAACAGTTTATACTAAACACCGGGAAGGCTAAGCCTTCTCAAATTTAAGATTAAAATGTAATTTCAGAGAACACCTTATGATACATATCTTCGGTGTTCTCTTTTATTATTATTTTATTTTCCGATTTCGATTATCTCGATGGTATCAAGAGCTTCTTTTACCATCTCGTCAATCTTCTCAGTAAGATTTTCCTCTGACTTGTTTATCGCTTTGAGATTTGGCTTTGTGACAGGATGCTTTGCGACAAATATCGTACAGCAGTCCTCATATGGCTGTATTGATGTCTCATATGTTCCAATCTTCTCTGAAATGTCAACTATATCCTGCTTGTCAAATGCGATAAGCGGTCTGTAAACCGGTATGTCACAAACTTCATTTGTAGCCGCAAGGCTCTGCATTGTCTGGCTTGCCACCTGACCTATACTCTCTCCCGTGACAAGACCGAGACAGCCGTTTTCTTTTGCAAGATGCTGTGCTATCCTCATCATGTATCTTCTCATGATGATAGTGAGTTCCTCGTGAGGGCACTGCTCATAAATATACATCTGAATGTCAGTGAAGTTGACAACATGAAGTCTTATCTTTCCTGTATATCTTGAAACAAGTTTTGCAAGGTCTACAACTTTCTGCTTTGCTCTCTCGCTTGTGTATGGCGGTGCATGGAAATATACCGCATCAATCCAGACACCTCTCTTAGAAATCATATATCCTGCAACAGGACTGTCAATTCCTCCTGAGAGAAGAAGCATTGCTTTTCCCGCCGTTCCAAGAGGCATACCGCCTATTCCCTTATATACCTTTGAGTAAATATAGGCTTTTTCTCTTATCTCCACCCAGATATAAACATCAGGGTTGTGCACATCCACAGAAAGTTCCGGAAACCTGTCAAGAAGATAACCGCCCATCTCAACACACACTTCCGGTGATGTATAAGGATAATGCTTGTCACTTCTCTTTGATTTTACCTTAAAGGAAAAATCACATTTATCGTACTGTTTCTCTACAAAGTCACCTACTGCCTTTGTCACATTATCCCAGCTCTTGTCCTCGACAACCTCGACCGGACTTATTCCCGCAAGACCAAAAACTCTCTGTAAAGTCTCGATAACTTCGTCAAAATCAAAGTCTCCGTCAGCCTGAACAAAAACCCGTCCCGATTCTTTCTGAACCGTAAAATCACCGTCTATCTGAGAAAGTCTTAATCTTATCTGGTCGCATAACGCATCTTCAAATTTATAACGGTTCTTTCCCTTAACGCCTATCTCTGCGTATTTTAATAAAAATCCCTGTGCCATCTTTTCCTCCATTTATTTACTGTTTAATAAATCTCTTAAGTATCGGAAGCTGTTTTTTAAGTACCTCCAATGCATACTCAACCTGTTCTTTTGTCGTTTCTACCGAAAAGCTGAACCTTATCGTGGAATCGAGAAGTTCATCACTTACACCTATTGCTTTTAATGTGCCGCTGAGATCGGGATGATTTGATGAACACGCCGAACCTGACGATACATAAACACCTTTTGCAGCAAGTGCGTGAAGAAGCACCTCACTCTTTATCCCGTAAAATGATGCACTGACGACATGGGGAGCAGTCTCCTTTATGTCAATGCCGTCTATTCCGTTTATGACAACGCCGCACGAACCGTCGGCACATTTATTTTCATCACCTATCCTGTAAAGTCCGTCAATAAGCATCTTCTTTAATTCATAAAGTTTTTCAATCTTTTCGCCGTGACCGTCATATATCAGCTTTGTAGCAAGTCCAAGTCCCGCTATTGCCGGAACATTCTCAGTCCCCGAACGCATACCTTTCTGCTGCCCTCCGCCAAATATTATAGGTCTTATCTTTGTGTTTTCTTTTATATATAAAAATCCGCTTCCCTTTGGTCCGTGAATTTTATGACCGCTTACCGACATAAGGTCTATGCCAAGTTTTTTAGGCACTATCTTATATTTGCCGTATGCCTGTATCGCATCCACATGAAAGAGCGTATTTTTATTTTTGCTTTTGATTATCTCAGATATTTTTTTAATATCCTCGACCGCACCTATCTCATTGTTCACAAACATAATCGAAACAAGAACCGTATCATACCTTATGGCATCTCTTAGTTCTTCCATGTCAACATGACCCAGCCTGTCAACCTTAAGATAAGTCACCTCATAACCCATCTCCTCAAGAAATGCGAGCGGTTCATGAATTGATGCGTGTTCTATTCTTGTCGTTATTATATGCTTTCCTGCCCTTTTATTTGCCATAACGGTACCGATCAGAGCCATGTTGTTTGACTCTGTTCCGCCCGATGTAAATACAATCTCTTTTGGCTGGCATTTAAGCGTTGCCGCTATATTTTCCTTTGCCTCATTTATATAATTTTCTGCCGTCATTCCCTTTGTGTGCTTTGATGACGGGTTTCCAAAATCAGTCATCATAACTTTTTTAACTATATCACAAACTTCAGGGAATGCCTGTGTCGTGGCAGCATTATCAAGATAAGCCTCCATTTGTCTTATTCCTCCGTACCTAGTCCTGCATCTCAAACATCATTATTGAAACGACCGCCATCCCGGCAGTCTCCGTCCTTAATATCCTCTTACCGAGAGAAATAGGCTTTATCCCTCTTGATACAGCCTCATCGACTTCCTCTTTCTCAAAACCGCCCTCCGGTCCGATAAAAATTCCAACTGATTTTTTTGTGCAGCCCTCTTTTACTATTTCTCTTGACTTTTCTATTCCGTCCTGTAACTCATATGGTATCATATTGTACTCTAAGCTGCACGCAATGTCAAATGCCTCTTTTAGGCTTACGGGATTTGCCACTTTTGGAATAATCCCCCTGCCACTCTGTTTTGCGGCGGCTTCCGCTATCGTCTGCCAGCGTTTTGCCTTTTTATCTGCCTTTTTATCATCGAGTTTTACCACGCATCTTTTCATTGCGACCGGTACGATTTCCGTTACACCGAGTTCAACCGCCTTTTGAATGATAAATTCCATTTTATCTTTCTTTGGAAGTCCCTGAAACAGCACTATCTTACATGGAAGTTCCGTGTCCGAGTCCTGAACCTTTTCAACATCGAGCACTACTTTTTCGGAAGATATATCACTTATCCTTGAAACATAGTCCGTTCCCTCTTTATCACAGGCGATTATCCAGTCACCTTTTTCAAGTCTTAAAACATTTTTAATATGATTTACATCCGTTCCCTCTATATAGACTTTATCCCCCGCAATCTGCTCTTTAGATACATAAAAACGATACATATTTTTTCCTTTCATTACATAAAGATACAGGCATGACAGAGTTTTTGTCCATCCATGCCTGTATTTTTATTTTTGTTTTGTTCTGCGTTTTTCATTCATTTATATATTACCGTTCTGCCGACAGCGTACTGTTTAAGAACAGTAAAAACAGCTTTGCATTACATAAGACCCTCAAACCAGTTGTGGCTGTTTGCAAATGAAGCGTACGCTCCGCTGTATGTATAAGTTGCCGCATGATCCGTTGTAAATGCCGCACTGTTGGCGAGTCCGAAACTCTCAGTTGCCTTTGATGATATTGTATCTCCGAGCGAACCAACACCGCTGAACAATGTCTTTATAACATTTACATCCGTCTTTTTCAAGGCATCCTCATCAAGTGTAAGTTTATTGTCTTTTCCGATACTGATTCCACTCTTTGAAAGAAGTACTGAGTTAGCATTTGTATTATTTATCATGCTGACTCCTCTTCTCAATATTCCCGTTGAGTCAACTTTTGAGCTTGAATCAACATAATTGTTGTATGCTTCTACAAATCCCTTTACTGCACTTGTGATGGCATCCCTGTCGTAGTCCTTATTTCCGTCCTTGTCCGTTTTCTTTTCATATAATGAAGAATCAGACAATTTAGATAATGACTCCTTTAACTTAGTTGAATTTGTCTTTACCTCAAGTAAAGCCGACTTAGAATCAGAAGCTGATGATGTGCTGCTGCCCGATGTTGTACTGTCAGTTTTTTGCGAAGCATAATACGCTGTCAAAAGTTTCTTATATCCACCGGACTTTATCATTGCATAATCGCCAAGTAATGAACTTGTATTGCCAAAAATTGATGATGATGAATTTGTGCTGTTACTGCTGCTGTCTGCAAAGAACATACTGCCTGCACCATTTATTGAAAATATTGATGACATAATGATCACACTCCTTTTATTTTTTTCAAAAGTTTATCACTTATCCCCGTTGCATTGCGGTCGGTAATATAAACTTTTCTACATATTATCTGCCTGATTATCTATATTTTATATCGTCTGTTTTTTTATAAACTTTACCTTTTTTTGCCTTTTCCTCTATTTTTATTGTTTGACATGGCACTGCCTTTCTGCCCTATTCTGCCGCTTATTCCGGCATTTTTACTGCCTCTGCCATTTGACGCAGAATTTTTTCCGCCATACTTATTTTGTGAACCTTTATTTCGTCTGTCCGGATTTTTTTCACCATTCTTATTTTCTAAACCTTTATTTCGTCTGTCAGCTTTTTTACCGCCATTCTTTTTGCTGCCTGACCTGTCATTTTTTTCCGACCTTGAACCATTGCCTGACTTTGACTTTTTCTCCCACGCTTCTTCCCGCCATTTTTCTTTTCTCGGTCTTATAAGGCATTTTTCGTCAAAGCCGATAAGGTCTTCCCTGCCGGCTTTTATGAGTGCTTCTTTTACAAGGTCATAATTCTTAGGATTTTTATACTGTATAAGTGCCCTCTGCATAGCCTTTTCGTGAGGATTTACAGGTGTGTAGACTTTTTTCATCGTTCTCGGGTCAACACCCGTATAATACATACAGGTTGATATGGTCGACGGTGTCGGATAAAAATCCTGTACCTGTTCAGGCATATAACCTAAATCCCTGAGGTGAACCGCAAGCTCCACTGCTTCTTTAAGTGTAGAACCAGGATGTGATGACATAAGATAAGGCACGACAAACTGCTTTTTGCCGACTTTTTTATTTATCCTGTCATATCTTCTCTTAAACGCTTCATACACTGCATTTTCAGGTTTTCCCATATTTCTGAGGACTTCATCGGATATATGCTCAGGTGCGACCCTTAACTGACCGCTTATATGGTACTCACAAAGTTCTTTCAAGAATGTATCATCACTGTCTGCCATTATATAATCAAACCTAAGACCCGAACGCACAAAAACTTTTTTCACACCGTCAAGTTTTCTGAGTTTACGCAAAAGTTTAAGGTAATCGCTGTGGTCAACTTTAAGATTCGGACACGGCTTTGGAAAAAGACACTGCCTGTTCATGCATACACCGTGCTCAACCTGTTTGTCACACGCTCTCCCCCTGAAATCAGCCGTAGGTCCTCCAACATCATGTATATACCCCTTAAAATCAGGCTCTTTTATCATCTGCTTTGCTTCTGCTATTATCGACTCATGGCTTCTCGTTTGCAAAACCCTGCCCTGATGAAATGTAAGTGCACAAAAACTACAGCCGCCAAAACACCCTCTATTGCTCGTAAGACTAAACTTTATCTCAGACAAGGCAGGCACACCGCCATCTTTCTCATACATTGGGTGATATGCCCTCATATACGGCAGTGCATACACATCATCCATCTCAAGCTGTGTGAGCGGTCTTGCCGGCGGATTTTGCACTACATAGAGATGGTCGTTATATTTTTCCACAAGCCTGCTTGCCGTAATAGAGTCCGTATTACAATACTGTATATAAAAACTTTTTGCATACTCAAGTTTATCATTCTGCATCGTCTCAAAATCAGGCAATGTTTTTGCATCATAAACACTGTCAAGATTTTTGGCTCTGTAAACAGTTCCGTTTACAAAAGTAATATCCGACACATCAATTCCGCTTTCAAGTGCATCTGCTATCTCGACAACGGAAAGTTCACCCATTCCATATATACATATATCCGCCTGTGAATCGACAAGTATTGAGTGTTTAAGTCTGTCAGACCAGTAATCATAA
>JBNMLR010000044.1:0-10316 GCA_050874945.1 Butyribacter sp.
AACATACTCATATTTAATGTTTTTCCAAATCTTCTAGGACGGGTGATAAGCGTCACATCATCCTGTGACTCCCACCATTCTTTTATAAAATATGTTTTGTCTACATAAAAACAGCCTGATGTTATTAACGATTCATAATCCTGTTTTCCTATACTTACTTTGCGCATAAACTTTCCCCCTCAATATAATTAAAGATAAACTCCCAATACGATGCGTCGGATATTTAACTGTAACCATCTTCCATTATAAACGCCAACAGAGAGTTCCGCAAGCGGAACTCTCTGTTGTTTGCATCTACGATTTCACATACTGTAGGTCCTTATACCCTCATTATCCTGACTGTCACTTTGGCTTTTACTCCTTTCTCCGCTATCTCTTCAAAAAGCTTCAAAACATACTTACTTAACACCTCATACTCCTCATTTTTTATGGCTGTTTCTGTCGCAAACCAGTATTTTTCAATAATATTTTTCTCTGCCTTTGGCAGCTCTTCCTCGCTCCTGCCAAGCAACATATAGCATCTTGATATATAGGCTATCATGAGCTCTGTTTTCTGCTCAAGTGTTCCGCCATGAAGTATTTTTTTGCATTTTCTTCTATATAAATATATTCTTGTCATTATGACTATCAACAGAACAAGCAATATTACCAATATACAAATAATTATAATCTCTATCACTCTGTAAATCTTCTTTTTATTGTCAGATGAATTATTGTTTCCCATACTGCCGCCTGAGTTATTATTTTTCTGTTCTTCTGTTATCGTGTTTTTTGTCTTTTGTTCTATCTTTTTATTTTGTCTGCTTTCTGTATTTTTGTCAGATGCACTTGTAAATATTTCTACCGGAATCCAGCCAATGCCGTCCCTGTAAATTTCCACCCATGCCGCCGCATCCTGTGCACTTATTTCAACAGACATTTCCCTGCCTGATTTATTTTCTGCCTCATAACCCTCCACATATCGTGCAGGTATTCCCACGCCACGAAACAGCAGAACAGCCTCCGTCACATACTGCACCGTGCCCATGTTTCCATCATACAAACTATATATATCACTATCAATATATGACTTGTACTCCTCATAAGCCTTATATACAGCTTCTTGTTTTCCGTTATTTTTTTCTGTGCTGTCGTTTTTATCTGATGTATTGCTCTTTTCATTCTTAAGATTGCCTGCATTACTTTTATCCGCAGACTTATCTTTTACATCATTTACAAGTTTCAACGCACTTATATATTTGCGAATATTGTCGGTGGCAGACCTTACATTTCCACCGTCTATCTTATCAATAAGATTTTTATATATTTTCTTTCTCTGAGCCGGGATTTCAAGATAATTCTTTTTTACAAATTTATTATAGTCATTCTCCGAGCTTCTGTATTCTGATACCCCATCTGAATTTTTTTCATAAAGCCAGTCATTATCTATATTGTCGAGAAGTTTTTCATAGTCGCATACATACACTTCTGCTTTTAATCTGTTTAGCTTATTATTCTTAAAAAAATCATTTGTGACATTTATATCATGATTTATATTGCCTGTGCCATATGTTTTTAATAGATTTTCATAATCAATACCATACGGTAAATACAGATATTTTTTATTTGCTTTGCTGTAATCAATCTCTATGCTTTCCTTTTTTATTTTCAAAGCATTTTCATGTTCACTATATGCAAGCCTGCCATAACAGCCTATCTGGGCAAGCGGATGAAATTTCTTTTTTTCGTATCCCTTAAACATTCCCTCATAAGTGCCGCCATATGTTTCTCCGTCAGACTCCTCCCATACATCACCCTCAAGTTTACATCCCGTAAAACCTCTCAGATAGATTTTTGCATTACCGCTTATTTTCATTTGCAAACGCTTCTGTTCACTGTATTTGATACTTTCAAACGTATTACCCTCAGGTGTATCACTCTTTCCAAATCTTGTCTCCTCCGTCTTTTTTACGACCTGCCTTTTAGCGTTTGTTACAAGCTGTGACGGTCTGTAGATATTATTGTGTGTAAATACAGAAGACATTACCGCAAGTATCATCGTAAATGCCACCAATGCCCTTGCATATATCTTTTCATTTCCTGCATTATTGTTTACATACGCAAAACTTCCAAAAACAGACACTATCATCATAGCCGCAATAAATGTGCACACTGGCATTTTAAAAATAACCCCTGGTATAAAAACCAAGAGCCACAATACGATAATGAAAAAAATCTTTTTCATTCTGATTATCAAACCCATATATAATGATACAAGCACTATGAGATATTCATAAAATATATAAAATGCCATTGTATTGTCCATTTTTTCAGGCATTGCAAAATAATCTACGGCATTTCCCGTGTGACTATTGTATGCCGCCACCACTTCATTTACAAGACTAATTCCACCTGTCATGATATATCGTCTCAATGCTGCAGCACTCACTGCAAAAGCAAATACGATTGCGATTTTAAGAAACCTTACGGCAGCAGTTTTATTATGTGTTTTTTCTGAAATATACGAAGTACAAAAAAATATCCAATAGATAATATATCCAAAAATAATCTCAAAAATTGTCGGTATAAAACTAATATCTGGCATAAACATTTTCTGAATACCATAAAACATTCCAAAGACAGTTATAAATACTACTACCTGTGGAAGATACCCATTTTGTTTTTCTTTTATTTTATCTTCCTGCCTAATAACAAAACCACTCATTTTAACCTCCGCATCAGATAAATACCGTCTCAATATTTCCATATCTGTCATACGGCATATCCGTTTTATCATCCGAAACAATAATTATCTTTGCATACTTTGTCATAACATTTTCCTGAACCATATATTCATCTGCAAGCCATTTTTCAAAGGTTATCCCACCGTCCAATATTTTCTTAATGCAGTCATCTTTTCCTATTTCATTTTCAACATTGACACAATCGGCATAACCCGATTTTTCATCAAACAGTACCATGTCATGAAACACCTGCATTGTTAATAAATCCTGTGATATTGCGTTTATCTTTCTTACAAGCCTGTCCTTTTTTTCCGGCTCTTTTTCACATTTATCAGATAACATTCCAAAGATAACAACATCCTGCTGTGCAGGTGTATCTAATTCTTTGACTATCTTCTTTCCGATTTTTTTTGATAACTTCCAATGAATATTTTTTATATTATCTCCTCTTGTATATTCCCTGAGATTGAGGATTTCCATTATATCATTTCCCTTTTTTCCGATATGTTTATCCTGTATATTTAACTCATCCTCCGAAAACATATTTTGTGTTTCATCAAAACACTTTTCATATTTAGGAAATACATATTGCGATTTTCTCTGTTCTAACTTTATTTTGCTTCGTGACAATCCCAGAAAATCATATACATATGCTGTTTCAAAATTTTCTTCTATCCTGCCGCAATAGACACTTTCTATATTCTCCGAGATTACTTTTGTTTTCTTTGCCGGAACGGATATGCTTTTCTTCCAGATAAATTCAGAAAAAGTGAGATAATTGTATAATTTTCCCGCTATCTCAAATCTAAAGACCGGAAAAATTGTATCATTTGTGCACTCCACCATTATCTCAATATTATCAACCTCATCTTCATCAGTTGAACTTTTTGTCATATTCTTTACTTCGATATTTATCCTCATCCTGCCCGCCGCATATTTATTGATAATTGCTGATATGACCGGAATAACTGCTGCCACAAGTAACAGATAAAAAGATGCCGTTATATTTGTTATAAAAAAAATAACTATCGTTATCAATAAAAATATGCCATAACTTATTTTAGCTTTCATACTGCTCCCTGCTCTTTTCTGTACTCAGTGTAAATTTTTTTATTATCACACTTTTCCTGTTCTTCTTTTGCATAATCTGTCTCAAACATTAACCTTATTTTCTGAGAAGTTCAGGTGCTTTTACTTCATTTAGTATCCTGCCTAATATATCCTGTGCCATTATATTTTCATGTCTTGCCTGCATACTCAGGATTATCCTGTGTGACAGACAATCATAAAATACATTTTTTACATCGTCAGGCACAACATAACTTCTTCCCATACATACTGCATTTGCCTTTGCCATCTGCGTTAATGCCGCAACACCTCTGGGACTTACACCAAGCTGAATCTGCGAAACCTCTCTGGTTTTCTCGCACAATTCTATTATGTAATATAAAACTTCATCACTGACACTCATATTTCTCACATAGTTCTGAATTTCTATCATTTTGTCAACAGACAATACAACGTCAACCTTATCAAGAATATCCTCATCAGATATATTTTTTAAAATTGCAAGCTGACTTTCCCTGTCAGGGTAGCCCATTGAAAGTTTAACCATAAATCTGTCAAGCTGTGAATCGGGAAGTGGCTGTGTTCCTCCGCTCGTTATCGGATTTTGTGTTGCAAGCACCACGAACGGTTTTAAAAGCTCATGCGTCACTCCGTCAACAGTGACCTTTCCCTCTGCCATTGCTTCGAGAAGTGCCGACTGCGTCTTTGATGATGTTCTGTTAATCTCATCACCGAGCAGTATATTACAGTTGACTGCTGCCCCGTCAACATATTCAAATTTTCCTATCTGCTCATTAAAAATCGACATACCGACTATATCACTCGGCATGGTATCAGGCGTGAACTGGATACGCTTGTTTTCAAATCCAAGTGCTTTTGAAAAAGTTTTCACCAGTGTTGTTTTTCCAAGTCCCGGCACATCCTCAAGCAGAATATGTCCGCCCGCCATCATCGCCATTATGACTTTTTCTATGACACTTTCTTTTCCCTTGATAACTTTTTGCACTTCATCTTTTATTTCCTTAATATATTTTTCTATTGTTTCTATTTCCATTTTAATCCTCATTTCTGCACACGCTTTTTGGGTGCATAATGTGAAATATAATATATTTCACATATAAGATTTGTGTCAAGTGTGCACAGACACAAATCTTGAGTGTGAAAAATCGGATTTTCCACGATAAAATCCTATATCACATTTTTTAATTTTCCGAGTCAGCTCTTGCCCTTATAAGAATTTTAACCTCAAAGTCTCTCTCTCCCGTCTGATAAGGCAACTCTTTCTTTTCTCCATTTACATACAATTCAAAAATGTTTGCATCATAGTCAATATCGCCCTCTGCAAATCCATATCCGTTACTTGTAATGAAATATTTTTTGTATCTGCCTATCGTTTCTTCCTTAGTCTGCATATCCAGTAATATTCCGTCCTTATCATAAATATATTTTTCATACAGTAATATATATTTATTAAATCTGCAGATTCCGGTAATCTTCATTCCCGCACATTCTATCGTAAAACGCTGACTGCGGTCAGTTACCGTATTATCAATATTACTAAGAACATATTCACTGCTTTGCGCCTCGACTATACTTCCATCAGCCATAACTTTATTGACTTTCAGTACACTTGAGTCTATATCCTCACCAACATAGCATTTATCTTTTGTCGGCCACTCATAATCAAGTCTTGAAATATAGTTGTTCACGGTATATTTAAGTTCACATGAAAGAGACTTATATTCTACTTTCATCGTGTTTTCTCCGACATTATCACTCTTAAGACCCGTTATACTGTACTCATCCTTATCAAGAATCCGCTTTGTTCCATCGGACATTTCAAGCGTCACTACCATATTGCGGGTATCTATCTCATCTCCGTACATGATATTATCTTTATCTGCCCATTCACAGCTTATCGCTTTTTCAACTATCGGCGTTGGCGTTGGAATCGGGGTCGGTGTTGGAACCGGAGTAGGAGTCGGCATCGGGGTTATCTGCGGAATGTTTTCAGAATTATTCTCTCCTCCATTTCCGCCCGGTTCATTTCCATTGCCACCGTGACCGCCTCCCTGATTGTTATCTCCATTTCCGTTTCCACCTGACTCTCCATCTCCCGGCTTGTCATTCTTTGTATCATTCTGTCCCTGACCGTCCTTATTTTCACCATCGTTCTTATTTTCATCAGCCTTTGGCGTACTTTTTACCTCATTATCCCTGTCGCTCTCATCCGAAACCTGTGTTGCCTGTGGCACAGCAGTCTTTTCTGCTGAATCCTCCTCCGGTTTCGGAGTTTCTTCCGGTTTTACGGTTGACTGTGGCATATCAGTCTGCATCTGCTGGTCTTTGTTTTCATCATCAGGTGGAACCGTATTATCAGGTGAAATTGTAGTATCAGGACTGACTTCAGGTGTAACTTCCGGTGTTGTCTCAGGCATTACAGTTGTCTCAGGCATTCCCGTACTCTCACTTTCAGTTGAAACATTATCTGAATCATCCCCGTTTGCATCATCTTCCGACTTTTCTTCTTTATCATCAGGCTGTATATCGGGGTTATCTTTTTCAATGTTCTTATCATCCTTTTCATTGTCTTCTTTGACAATATTGTTTTTTACTTTTTGTTTTCCTGATGAAGCCGTATCATTTAATTTCGGTCTGCTCTCTGTCTTTTTAACATTTTTTTTGTCATCATACGCATAAAGATGAGAGGTTCTGTCCCATTTTGACAACACTAAAAACAATGATACACAAAACACTCCCAGTATTGAAAACAGGACAAAAAATTCTTTAATACTCTTACGCATATCAATCCTCTCCTCTTTATTTTCTAAATTACTATTTTTTTAACTTCATTGTCTTTACAAAGCCTGTCTTTTTGTTTATCAGCTTTTTATATTTCTTATAAAGCTTCTTTGGAACGGTGATAACGGCTTTCTTATTTATACCTTTAAAGGCATTGTTACCTACCTTTTTGATGTAAGTGCTTTTTATTTTAATACTCTTTAACTTAGTGCACTTCTTAAATGCAGAAGAATTTATATTGACAACCTTGCAATTTACTCCATTATATTTGAATGTATTTTCAATCACATAGCTCTTTGCATTTTTGTTGTCACAGCGTACTAATGCTGCTTCTGCTATCTTTCCCTTTATGCTTGTAATCTTATATACAGTCTTTTTGTAAGTAAATGTACTTCCCTTTTTAATCACCTTTGGTGCAGTTGTCGGCTTCACTGTCGGTGTAGCTGTCTCTTCCACCGCCGGTGTCTTTGTTTCTTCTACCGCCGGTGTCTCTGTCTCTTCTACGGTCGGTACTTTCGTTTCTTCCACTGTTGGTGCTTTTGTTTCCTCCACTGTCGGTGTTTTTGTCTCTTCCACCGTTGGTGTTTTTGTCTCTTCCACCGTTGGAACTTTTGTCTCTTCCACTGCCGGTGTTTTTGTTTCTTCTACTGTCGGTGTTTTTGTCTCTTCCACTGTCGGTGCTTTTGTTTCTTCCACCGTCGGTGCTTTTGTTTCTTCCACTGTCGGTGCTTTTGTCTCTTCCACTACTGGTGTTTTTGTTTCTTCCACTGCTGGTGTTTTTGTCTCTTCCACCGTTGGTGTTTTTGTTTCTTCTACTGTCGGTGCTTTTGTTTCTTCCACCGTTGGTGCTTTCGTCTCGTCCGGCTCCTCGTTTTCCGCCGTCACCTTAAATGAACCTAATTTTAATTTCAAAGCAGACGCATATTCGTCACTTTCAGCTATATCTGCCGCAACATAGTATGTACCTGCATTTTTTACTTCATTAACACGGTTTGTATAATCTTCATCCGTATAAAAATTTAATGTGATATTTCCAAGCTTATATCCTGCTTTTGCCTTTGGAACTTCTATTTTTTTCTCTTTGCCATCATATTTAAGATCATCAAATCTGTATGAAAGCATTTCTTTCTTTATCTCTTTTTTCTGAACCCATTGTGCATACAGATCAATGCAATCTGTTTGTGCAAAGTCTATCTGAACCGTATCATCTGCAAGATAAGAAATTCCTGTTCCATCTTCCCTGCTGTTCCAACTGTCAAATGTATAATTTTCTTTGCTGAATATATCACCCGATTTTAATGTATATGAGATTTTCTTCTCTGTTACATAGTCATCATTGTCATCATACATATCGTCTTCATCATCAAAACTGTTAGGTCCGTCAGAACTCGTAGATGCGTTTGAATCAAATAAGCAGGCATCTTCTGCATAGTCTGTAACCGTAGCACAGTCCTCACTATGGTATCTTACTCCATAATAAACTATTTCTATACCTCCTTGATCCTGTGTACTATGACCTGAATACTTTCCATCAATGAACATATACTTATTTTTGCACATTGAGTATTTGTCGGAATATCCAACATAACAGTTAATCGTAGTTTCTTCATTTTCTTTCTCAACAAATTCTAGCTTTATAGCATCATCTGTTATTTTATCTGCTGAAGAACTGAGTACGATATTTTTGCCAAGAATCGTTTTTCCCGCATAAATAATATCTACAACATATCTCGCCGGACTAACATATATATATCCTTTATCATCATTCTTTACATTATATACTTTAAACTCTTTCTTCTGCTTATCATAATATGTAAGAGTTACAGAAAAATCATAGCCCGTGTCTAATGAAGTTTCTCCATCTGCTACCTTTTCATTAACCGGAATATCTTTCTGTGTTGTATATATAGCTACTCCACTCCAGAAGTTTACATAATCTTTTACGGTATCATTATCATCGTTATCTCCATCATCTTCGTCTCCACTGTCTTCGCTGTCACCTGCTTCTCTACTTGAGTAAATGTCAGCATCTTCGTCGTCGCTGTTTTCGTCATCTTCATAGTCTCCGTCCTCGTAGTCTCCATCGTCTCCGTCCTCATAGTCTCCGTCCTCATAGTCTCCATCGTCCCCATAATCACCGTCATCTCCATCATCCCAATCGTCTCCGTCTCCATCGTCTCCATCATCCCCATCATCCCAATCGCTATCATCTATATATAAATCATCATTTTCCTCATTAAATACGTGTACTACCGGATCTGTAAATGAATCTCTATACATTATATAATTTGGATAACTTGTATATTTATTGTAATAGAAACTGCTTCCTTCATTTTCCCCATAATTCTTTCCTGCACCATATACATATGTCTTATAACGATTCTCACTTAAACAGTTATAGCAGGTATCGTTTACTTTTAATGTTACATTTCCACAATCTGCAGCATTGCCGCCTGTATATATTTTGTTGATAAAGCTTGAATCTATCGTAATCGTAGATTGTGTTCCTTTTATATCAACACCTTTTCCTCCGCCAAAAATTACAAGCTGGCATTTATCACACACCGTATATTTATATGATGTTTCGTCTTCATCATCATCCTCATCATCTCCACCCATATCAATATCTTCGTCTGAATCACCTGTAGTTATCTTATCTCCATCTATATGTCCGGGAAACTTATCCCACCATGAACTATCAACTTCATCACCTTCAATTTCATCAGGACCGGTATAATTTAATTGCCAGTCTCTGACTATATGGCAATCTTCACTGCCATCCTCTGATTTTAATATTTCATCTGTACCCTTATCATACTTTCCGTTGCCGTTCTTATCCCAGTAAACATCCACAAACCTGTAGACACTCATCATGTATTCGTCATCTTCATCCTCTGGAATTTCTTCACTTGAATCCTTTGTAATGATAGAATTTCCATTTGCATAGATATATATATTATGGTCGTCCCATGTAAAATAAGGCTTTGTATCATTACCATCCACTATAACATTATCCTGATAAGTTGCATCCTGCAATTTATATCCAGATGTCAGTTTTATCTTAGAACCGAGATATTTCTCTGCATTTTTTATCTGTATATTATTTCCCGTATCAACATAAACTTCTCCTCTTTTATTATATATCATCTCAGAATCGCCATAAACCTGCTTATCCGCATCATCTTCAACTATAGATTTATAAATCTCAAAATCCTTATCTGACGATATGATATAATATCCGTTCTCATCTTCACTTACTGTATTTCCCTTACTGCCACTTAAATCTTTAGAGTCCTGACAGCAGTATCTTATCTGCCCTTTGTCTGTTTTCACGATATATATTTCATTTTTTGTCAATGTATATGACTTACTGGCAGATGTGTCCTCATCTGAAGTTTCACCTGCATAAGCTTTTTTATAACTTCCTCCAATCGACAGACTTCCTACACAAAGTGATGCCGATAATAAATATGACAATGCCTTTAATGTAATTTTCTTTCTCATATTTTGTCTCCTTTCGCCGGTAAAATTTATTAGATATTTGCGAAACTCTTATAATCTGTAATTAAATTGTGCACTTGTAACAAATAATGTTAGCAGTGCACTCGGTCACCGTCAGCCCTTAGTCAGCGTATTTTGCTGACTTATGTGCTGCTACGAGTGACAGGTAGCGAAAGCGTGCCTGCGGTATTATTTGTTACAGATGTGCAATTATCACAACAT
>JBNMLR010000045.1:0-10237 GCA_050874945.1 Butyribacter sp.
ATCATAAAGTTTGTTGCACTCGTGTCCTCATCTATAAGAAAAAGCCTGCTCCCCGCTTCAAGTGCCTCAATAGTGTTTGCAGCCTGTGAGGTAGAGCCGCTCGCATCAAGTGTCGAGAAATTTTTTGTATCCTTTCCGTTAGGAAGATTTCTTATAAAAAGACTAATATCCTCATTCTTAACACTTCGTCCGTCCTCAGCACGAAGTTTCACACCTGTTGCATCTGTCACTATATACTCTCTGCCATCACCTGCTATATGCGGATAAACGCTTTTTTCAAGCGTCTGAAGAAGTGTTGACTTGCCGTGATAACCTCCTCCGACAATAAGAGTGACACCTTGTTTTATTCCCATTCCCGTTATTTTTCCTTTATGTGGAAGTTCAAAAGTAACTCTCATCGACTCAGGCGACTTAAACAAAACAGCATCTTTCATTGGTCTTTCTGACACTCCGCTCTCTCTTGGCAAAACCGAACCGTCCGCAATAAATGCCGCAAAACCGTTTTCAACTACCGCCTTTCTCAATGCTTTCTGGTCATCCGAAAGTTCTATCTGCTCTTTTAACTTAACTTTCTCATTTTCCGAAAACAACTTATATATGCCCGCTTTTTCAACAACACCCGGCAAAAGCCTGAACAATATCTTTTCAAGCTCCCCCGCATCTATCGAACGCCCTCTTGCAGGAAATCCCACAACAAATCTGAGCAATATATCACCTGTACCCTCATCAACCCTGCACGCACTACGCTCCATAATCTCCTGCCCCGGACGGCTTGCAGCCACCATGCCGCTCTTACCTGAACCTTTCGCCTTAAAGCTGATGCCTGCAGCCAAAAAGCTGAACCGCCTTAAAATAAAATCCTCAAAAGCCGTCTTTCTGTCATACCCGGCATAAAATTCCTTTGGAAAACCCGCTGCCTTCCCCTTAATCTTCACACTCAGAGAAGACGGAGACGCAAACGGATCCCCCTGAACATGCTCAATATTTAAAATATACTTTCCAAAATCATAACTGCCACGCAAATCCTTATATGCCGGATACCCCCTGTGGTCAATTCTTCTCAATTCACTCTGTAATCTGTTCATTTAAAGTTCCTCTTTTCTATCTATTGATATTTTTACCCAAACTGATGCCACGGATTGCTCCATTGCATCATATATTTTTATAATTCTTAACTATATGATTATACATTGTCCTCACCGCCGGTGCCATAAAATCAGAATTCATCGTCGCTATCCCCACAATGCGGTACGCATCAGGCTCTATCTGGTAACAGTCAACCTCATACGGAATATCTCTCATTACAAGTTCGGGCATAAGGCATATCCCAAAGCCGTTTGCGACAAGTGCTATCGTCGAAAGGTCATCGACCACATGATAATTTGACTGGACATTCAGTGAGTTTTCTTTTAAGAAATTCTGAATATCGGCATCCGTCGACTCTCTCTGCGTAACAAACTGGTGATTTCTAAGTTCACTTATGTGCATTACCTCATCCGTATTTTTGTCAAACAGACCTTTTGGAACCACACAGACAAGCTTATCCTTGTATAGCGGTTCTATCGGAATATCACCCGCACTAGACATCGATAAAAATCCAATATCAACAACACCGTTTTTCAGCCAGTAAGATACATCATCATATGTCCCCTGAAAGACTTCTATCGTAATGTCAGGATATTTTTTTTCAAAAGAATTCATAATGTCTGCCAGCCGGCTTGTGCAAATACTTGAAAAGCATCCAACCTTTACCTTTCCTTTTTTTAATCCGTTAAACTCTGCTATTGCCTGCCACAGACTTTCATCACTGTTTAAAACAGCATTTACATACGGAAGCAGATTTTCTCCGTAATTAGTGAGAGTAACACCCGATTTGCTTCTGTTTAAAACAGAAAAACCAAGTTCATTTTCCATTGATGAAATCGCATGGCTTATGGCGGACGGCGTAAGCCCAAGTATGTCTGCCGCCTTTCTAAAACTTCCGTGGTCTGCGACCGTCTTAAAAACCTGATATGTTAATAATGTCATATACTACTCCATTTCTGTGCTTTTATTGTAAAGCGGACATTCAAAGTCCACTTTCTCTGCCTGCCCATGAACGCAGCCGCTTTTGGGTCTGTCAATATGGTAATGTTCTGCGTTCAATTTCTTTTATGATACCATCTAAAAAATCCAAATACAAGAAAAGCTGCATAACTGCGACTGACAGCCTGTTTACAGATTTATAAATATAATAAATGAAAAGCTATTCTACCATATCATGACTGAACTGTTACCATGACATAACGATTTCCAACTATAACGATTGCCAATTATAATAATTTGTGCTATATTCAGATTAATACCATCAGGCATCCGAAAGGTGCCTGATTTTTTAAAAGGAGGTTTATTATGCAGCCTGACAAAAAAGATTTGGAACTATTTAAGAAATGGGTATCTGAGAGCAGTCATATTGTCTTTTTCGGTGGTGCCGGTGTTTCTACCGAGAGCGGTATTCCCGATTTCAGAAGTGTTGACGGATTGTACCATCAGAAATATGACTATCCGCCAGAAACAATTTTAAGTCACTCATTTTTCATCAGAAAACCTAAGGAATTTTATAAATTTTACCGTGACAAAATGCTTGTTGAAAATGCAAAGCCGAATATCACACACTTAAAACTTGCACAACTTGAAAAATCAGGAAAACTTTCGGCAATCGTCACGCAGAACATTGACGGCCTCCACCAGGCAGCAGGCAGTAAGACCGTCTATGAACTACATGGCTCAACTCTTAGAAACTACTGTGAAAAATGTCATAAATTTTATGATGTAAACTATATAAAAAACAGTCAGGGCGTACCTCTCTGTGACTGTGGCGGAATCATAAAACCTGATGTTGTATTATACGAAGAAGGACTGGATGATACGACCATAAGTAATTCCATCAAAGCCATAGCAAATGCAGATATGCTTATCGTCGGCGGTACATCGCTTGCCGTATATCCCGCTGCCGGACTATTACAATACTACACCGGAAACCGTCTTGTCCTTATAAACAAATCGTCAACTCCCCTTGACAACAACGCAGACTTACTGCTACAGTGTGGTCTTGGTGAAGTATTCTCGCAAATTTGAGTTATCACTCATTTTGACGGACTTAGCCTGCGGCAGTATTTGTTATATCAACACAATTCACACAGCATACAGACAGTTTCGCAAATAACCACAACTAAAGGAGGACTATCATGAAACATTCATACAGAACTAAAGGAACCTGTTCAACACAGATTGATTTTGAATTAAACGGAGACATTGTCTCAAATGTAAAATTTACCGGAGGATGTAACGGTAACTTACAGGGAATTTCATCACTTACAGACGGACTTACCGTAGAACAGATTGAAAACAAGCTTAAAGGTATCAGATGTGGTTTTAAACCAACTTCCTGTCCTGACCAGCTTGCTATTGCCGTAAGAGAAGCATACGAAAGTGAAAACAACTAAACATTTTAATTTACGCCTGTCTAAAAATTACTATAATCAAAAAATATCGTACCCATATCCTAATCGATACAGGTACGATATTTTTGACCGATAATAATTTATTTAATAAGCCCTTTAATCTTTTTCTTGTCCTCAGCAGTAATTGTATCTAATTTAAGCACCGCCTCAACGAAGTCTGCTACAGAATCATTAAACCAGAATTTTTTAGACTGCTTTAAAAGATCTGTTCTGTAATCCTCTTCCTTGCGTATAGGTGTATAATATGTAATTCCTTTTTTCTCTGATGATACAAAGCCTTTGTTGATAAGATTTTTCAAAAAAGTATATACTGTAGTGTCTTTATATGTAAGACCATAATCTTCTTTCAGCTTTTCCATGACCTGTGCACACGTAACCTCACCTGTCTCTGCTTTAATATCCCATATACATTTCATTACAGTAAGTTCACACTGTGAAATTTCCGTAGTTCTTCTGTTCATATTACAATAACCCTTCCTTTCTTCCGCTCTCTTAAAAAATAATATGCTTTATCTTCGCATTGCATAAACATATTACCATATACATATCAAAAAATAAAGCATAATTTCCATTTTTAAGTCAAAAAACAGTGTGAAAATGTAAAAAAAAACTGTTTATATGTAAAAAAAAGGTAGTTTTTGTGCTTTTTCACACAATTTTCACACATCCAATACCGTAGTAACATTTGTTACCTGTGTTTTACAACCCACTCCCTGAAACTTTTCTTAAAAGACTTGCTTATAGGTATCTGAGTTGAATTACACATGATAACATTATCACTCTTAAATGTTTCAATATACATTAAGTTTACAATAAAAGATTTGTGCACACGGCAAAATTTATTTTCATCAAGCCTGTCAAGAACCTGAGATAATTTATCATAAAATTCAACATCACCGTCAACTGTCCTTGCCAGTATTTTCCTGCCGCTGCTTTGAAGATACATAATATTATCCTGTTTTATCATATTGTCCTGCTTAAGCCATCTGTAATGCAGATATTTATTTTTTTCCGTAAACACACTGTAATAGGTATCAAGCAGATTAAAAACTTTTTTCTCATCCACCGGCTTTACAACAAAATCAAATGGTCTTGTATCAAACAGCTCCATGGCATAACTGGTATCTCCCGATATATAAACTATCTGAATTTTATTATTTTTTAATTCATTGCGTATCTGCTTGCCTATTTCAAAACCTTTCACATCTCCGAGGTCTATATCAAGAAAAGCTATATCATATTCATTCTGTTCTATTTGCAAAGCTGCATTTTTTCCATCATGAAAAATGTCCACACTAATCTCTTTGTCATTCTCCTCTGCATATTTATACAATATTTTTTCAAACAATAGCGAAAATTCTCTGTCATCATCAAAAATGCAAATTCTTGTCATTATCCCACTCCAATTCTCACTTATATGATATTTGTGCCAAAATACTTCTTAAGCAAAACTGATGCCACGGACTGATAAATTCCTATATGCTTTTGACTCTCACATCATAATGTGCCTTTCATTACATTCTAATGTCTATTTCGATACATTGTAATGTTTATCCAATCTGTTGTCTTTGTCAAAAAGGTAATTATACTGAATCATTTCATATTCTCTCAACATCTCTGCATACTTTCCGCTGCTTTCCGTATTGTCATGCAAAACTCCGTTTTTGTCATAATATCCTGTCGCACTCAAAGATGGTATCTCCTTATAGAGTTCCAGCAAGTATCTGTTGTAGTCACTCATCTTAAGACCAGCTTTTTCAAGAAGCAATGAAGACAGATAATTTATGGATGTTCTCTCTATATTTTCTTCTCCTATATCATAATTTGCCCATATCATAAACGGAATCAGATGTTCTTTCATACTGTCCTCCCTGTCAAACTGCACCGGATTTTTTCCAAACAGTTCTTCATAAAATGAATCAGGCAAATGCGGCTGATGATCTCCAAATATTAAAATGACAGTAGGCTCATCCACTTTTTTAAAATATGTGATAAGCTCTTTTAAGGCATCATCCGACTTTCTCATAAGAGAAAGATACTGTTCCACCTGTGACGGAGCTGAAAAATCTGTCACTTTCACATCACTCTTATAATCAAAGTTGTACGGATTATGATTTTGCATAGTAACATTAAATAAACACAGCGAACTATCTTTTTTCTTATTTTTATACAATTCTATTATCTTTTCATAATCTGACTTATCACTTATATAATCTCTTATAAGCAAAGGATTTTTAAAATCATCAATACTTAAAAATCTGTCAGAATGCAATAACGGGTACACTCTGTTTCTGTTATAGCCTGACGGATTATAAGGATGTATGGCAACCGCCTCATCGTACCCTTTCTGCCTTTTTATGTTACTTATAACAGATGGCAGATAGGCCTCAATATATTGCAAATACGGATTGCCCGGCAAAAATGTTTTTGTGCATCCCGTAAGGAACTCAAACTCAGAATTTGCCGTATATCCTCCATAAACTGATGACTCTGCATATCCCTTTACCACATTTTTATTAAGGCTGTCAAAAAAAGGCATAATCTCTTTATTTGTAGTGTACTTTCCCAAAACTCTTAAATCTGAAAATGATTCATTCATTATCATTATAATATTAGGATGCTTTTCTTGCAAATCGGGTGTTGTTTTTTTATCCTCATATTTTGATAATATCTTATCGACTTTTTCTACGGAATAGCCGTCAGGCACATCTACCGTTGCCTCTCCTGCATTTGCGACGAAATAGAGCAGATACCCGTTATCGTTTATCCCTATGCTGTGGTCCCATGAAAGCGAGCTTACATTATTAAAGAATGTCGATGATGTGTTCAGCCATACGATAAACACTGCCACTATGAACAGCGAAGCAACAGAACCGCACATATCTTTGACATTAAAGTACGCTCTCTTTTTTGACGGCAGGATAAGACTCACTGCAATTCCGGCAATACAGCTTAAGACACCTGCAATAAGATAAATGTCAATTCCGTATTTATATCCGCCTGCAACAGTTGCCGCCGTTTTTATCGCATAAATGTCCATAAAAACTATACCATATCCCCTGAATGATATAATATAATAGTTCGCAATTCCTATGAGCATAGTCAATATAAATGATATTAAAAATGCAGGTTTCATTCTGTGAAACAGTGCGATAAGCACGATATTAAAGACAGCAAACAGTGCCATGTTCTTAATTATAAGTTCCACGCTGAAATTATTTATAGTCTGTTTAAAAAATAATTCCAGTGACGAAAACTGCCATAATATAAGAACCAAAAACAGCAAAATAACACCCAGTTTTTTTATATCGTTTATAAATCTTTTCCTGCCTGTTCCCATTTCCGGCTCGTAACCGTTGTCACTCTCTGTTGTTTCCCGTATATTTTTTCGGACTTCATCTTTTTTATCATCATTTATTGTTTCATCCGTTATCCCATTTTGCATTACTTTGTTCCCCTTATCCGCTTTAATTTTTGTCTCTTATTCCTAAAAACGCCAAATGCCAGCCGTGAATTAATCCTCACGGCTGGCTGATGTTATCCACAGTCCAAACACTATATGTATCAGGCGGATATTTGCAATCCGCTCTGCTGCATAGCTGATAGTGTTAAACTGAATTCCACTATTTAATTTCCAAACGGATTAGAGAAGAAACTGCCAAATCCGCTGTCATCACCACTGTCCGAGCCATTGTCCGAACCGCTGTTTCCGTTACTTCCGTTTCCATTGTTATAACCATTGCTTCCGTTATTGCTGTTATTATTTGAACTGTCAGAACTGCTGTCACCATTTGACAAACCGTCAAGCGACTTTGAACCCTGAAGTTTTACTTTTACTTTCTTCTCTTTGTAAGTTCCATTGTCACTTCTCTGTATCGTAAGTTCAACTTCCGTTCCCTTGCGGTAACCGTTTGCTTTTTCCTTGAGACTTTCAATACTTCTGACATCCTGATTGTTGATTGCTGTTATAATGTCACCGACTTTAACGCCGCCCTGTTCAGCTGCTCCGCCTTTTGAAACTTCTGCGACATATACACCACTAGGAATATTGTAGCTGCTTGCTTCACTTCCGACTGTTCTTCCTGATATGCCAAGATAACCTTTTTGCGAGTCGGATAATTCTTCTTTGTCCTTAAGCTCATCTATGATAGGTGTTGCCTGTGAAATAGGAATCGCATAACCTACACCTTCTACTGATGAATCAGCAATCTTTGCTGAATTTATGCCGATAACTTCACCTTTGAGGTTGATAAGCGGTCCGCCGCTGTTCCCCGGATTGATAGCGGCATCTGTCTGGATTGCCTTGATTGAGTTTGTTGAACCGTCTGTCTCTGAAGTCTCTGTTATCTCTCTGTCCTTTGCACTGATATATCCGACAGTAACAGACTGACCGTAACCAAGTGAATTTCCGATTGCTACAGCCATCTCTCCGACTTTAAGTGCATCTGAATCACCTACATCGGCAATCTTTATCTTATTCATTGTTGACTTTTTAATCTTTTTAAGTTTTACGGCTACTACGGCAAGGTCATTGCTTGAATCTTTACCTTTGACTGATGCCTCGTAAACCTGCTCATCGATAAACTGAACTGATATTGTCTTTGCTCCGTCAATTACATGATTGTTTGTTGCTATAAGAAGCTCACTGCTGCTCTGACCGATTATAAATCCGGTACCACTGCTCTGCTGTTCCTGTTGCTGGCTGTTTCCAAACAGACTGTAATAGTTTGTGGATCCGCTTGTGCAGGTGAGTGCGACAACTGCAGGCATTGTCTGCTCAACGATTGAAGATACATCGTTTGTACCTCCTGCTATTGCTGCTCCCGTGGCAGCTTTTTTGCTGCTTCCGGTTGTCGTTGTTCCAATCTGTTTGCTTGTAGTTATTGCCGGTGTGTTTATACCAAGAACTTTACTTGAAAAATAGCATACACCTTCAAAACATACCGCTGCAACAAGACCAAATACAACCGCACACGCAGCACATATCAAAAGTTTCTTTCCAAAAGAAGACTTCCTGTCATCTTTTTTAGAAGATTTCTTTTTCTCCTCATTAAAAGAATAGTTCTGTCCGTTTCCTCCGTTGTTTTCATATGGATTGGTATTGTTATAATTTGTATTGTTATAATTATTATTCATATTCGTTTCATACGGATTAGCTTTCTGATAAGGATTTTCATTTCTGTATGAAGAATCAAATCCGTTCTGTGTGTCACTGCTGCTCTGGTAGCCCTGCTGCCTGCTTTCATTCTGTGTGCTCTGTGCATTATTATTTCCTGCATAATAATCACCTGAATGTGTAGACTCTGCATTGTTTGCACCATTTTTATATGAATAACTGTAAACAGAATCAGCAGAACCATCTGTCTCTACGGAATTTCCATACTCTCCGGTATATTCGTTCTGTGGCTGACCGCTGTCTGTTCCATTTAAATTATTGTTCTCATCCATCATCGGTACCTCCCTTTGTTTTTTAGTTACCATATGCACATATTTTATGACCGATAACCTTTTTTCTTATCTGTAAAACAGATTTTAGCAAGTTTTTGTGTTTAACTTGTGAAAAAAATATAATTTTTTCATTTCATATATTATATTAAATTTTATTGTTGCGCAAAATAATTATACCTTATATAATGATGCAAGAGGAAAAATCATATGACAATAAAGCGATAAAAACATCTGCTTTGAGCAAAAAAGCTTTTGCCCCGGACATCTATAATGATTAATGCACATACAGACATTTAACATTTTAGCACATTTTATTTTTAAAAGCCATAGGTTTTAAAAAGTTACAAGAGATTGAGAGGATGAAAAATTGATTAAAGAAAACCAGCGATTATTAAACATTCTTCACATTATTGTTGATGCAATAATAATTTATTTATCGTTTAACTTAGCATATATCTTAAGACTTGATGAATTTAACAGCCCGCTTATCAGATGGCATATTATCTCGCCGCCACTCGGATATTACAAGGATATGTCACAGTATCAGAATCTTCTGACTATGATAGTTCCCTGTTATCTTGTTATATACGGTTTCTGTGGAATGTATGACCCAAAAAGGACAAGCGGCAGACGTGCGGAGCTTTTCTGCCTTATCAAGTCAAACTTTTTCGGTATCATATACTGTCTTGCCGCACTTTACTTTTTCAAGCAGTGGGACTATGCAAGACTTTTGCTCGGCTTCTTTGCCTGCATAAATATTGTTATCGACTATGCTTTCCGACTTGTTGTCATTTCAATCTTAAGAAAGATGAGAAAAGACGGAAAAAATCTTAAACATGTCCTTATCGTGGGTTACAGCCGAACCGCCGAAAATTATATAAGACGTTTAAAACTGCACCCTGAGTGGGGTTACAAAATTCATGGTATTCTCGATGACAACAAAAAAATAGGTGATGAATACCGTACTATCAAAGTTGTAGACAGACTCGGTGCTCTCGAACATTATCTCTCATCAAATGAATTTGACGAGATAGTTATCACACTTAGCATTGATGAATATTCAAAACTTGAAGGACTTGTAGCAATCTGCGAAAAATCAGGTGTTCATACAAAATTTGCTCCTGATTACAACAACATCATTCCTACAAAGCCTTACACTGAGGATTTAGACGGAATACCAGTTATCCATGTGCGCCATGTGCCGCTTAGTTCTTCATACAATATTGTTTTAAAGCGTGCCGTTGACATTTTCGGTGCTACCGTTGCACTTATACTCTTTGCAATAC
>JBNMLR010000046.1:0-10083 GCA_050874945.1 Butyribacter sp.
GATAAATGACTCCGAATAATAAGAAATATATAATTTAGAAAATATCTCTTTATAATTCTTTAACGTAAATTCATATACAAGCTGTTTATTCTGCATCTGCACAAAACTGATAACAAATATAAAACTTATCGGCAAAACAACAAATACGACCATCCACAGAGCTGCCGGTCCTACTGTAACCGTCTGAGGTATCTTTTCTTTTATTTTTTTCATGCAAATCCCTCATTTCTTATTTTGATGCTGTCTTACCCTCAAGCATATCCTTAATATCTTCAATGCCGTCTCTGGAAAGAATTTCTTTCTGTCTTATCACGACTCCCTTTTCAACAGGCCAGTTTAAAAATACCGTCTCGCCCGTATCCGGAAGTTCCTCAGCCTGAAATCTGTTTATCTTTACCTCCTCACCGTTTCTAAGCTGAACTATCATTTTTATAAGATTACCGACATAAATCTTGTCCTTAACAACTCCACCCATCGAATAACCGTGCTTTCTCTCTTTTGAAAACTGCATATTCTCAGGTCTTACGGAAACTGCTATATAATCTCCCTCGTTTAAACCTGTATCCTCTATAACGGCATGACCTGCTTCTGTTCCTATTCTGAGTGTTCCGTCTTTCTTTACGACAACGCCGTCAAATATATTTGATTCGCCTATAAAACCTGCAACAAATTTTGTCTTTGGATGCTCATATATCTCCTGCGGCGTGTCTATCTGTTCGAGCACACCGCCGTTTATTATCGCAATCCTGTCACTCATGGTAAGAGCTTCTTCCTGGTCGTGTGTTACATAGACAAAAGTTATCTTAAGCTGCTTCTGAAGTCTTTTTAACTCAATCTGCATCTGCTTTCTGAGTTTTAAATCCAATGCTCCTAAAGGTTCATCAAGCAAAAGTACCTTCGGTCTGTTGATAAGAGCTCTCGCTATTGCAACCCTCTGCTTCTGACCGCCTGACATCTGTGTAATCTTTCTGTTACCAAATCCGTCAAGCTGCACCAGTTTAAGCATTTCCTGCACCCGCTCTTTTCTCTCAGCCTTAGGTACCTTCTTTGCTACCAGTCCATATGCTACATTGTCAAATACATTCATGTTGGGGAACAAGGCATAATTCTGAAAAACCGTATTAACATCTCTCTGATAAGGTTCTTTATTTTCAACATTTTCACCCTGAACTATAACCGAGCCTGTTGTCGGCTTCTCAAAACCTGAAATCATTCTAAGCGTTGTTGTCTTTCCACAGCCTGACGGTCCAAGCAGTGTAAGAAACTCGCCCTCCGCTATATCTATGTTCATATCCTTAACCACATGATTGTCACCATACCATTTTTCAACATGATCTATGGAAACAATCGGTTCAGGAAGTTTACTTTTTTCACCCATGCACTTCACTTCCTCTCTGTCATAAATTCGTTATTGTAAAAAAGGTCAAAACCAGCGTTTTACCATCCAAGAATTGTTTCGCAATTCTTGTTGACACCACACTATGTTACGGGCATTTTTCCATACATTAAAATAAATTCTCCCGTCCTGCGAATTTATGCTACAACGCTCCGCCGCCACGCTCATTTGTGCGGATACGGACAACATCATATACATCATAAACAAATATCTTACCGTCACCGTTCTTTCCGGTTCCGATAGTTCCTACAACATCCGCCAGTATATCCTCGAGCAGATCATCCTCAACTACAACAAAGACCATAACCTTAGGCAAAAGATTTATATCATCACTCGTGACATTGAGTTCTTCTATGTAACCTTTCTGTCTGCCGCAGCCCATTACCGAGTGAACCGTCATACCCTGACAATTATGTACCGCAAGCACTTCCTTTAGAGCAAGCAGCTTTTCAGGTCTTGTAATAATCTCTATCTTCTTCATAAAACCACCTATCCTTTCCCTGCGTATTGTCTTTAATCTGAAATCCAGTCAGACAATGCACTATCCTATCCATGACCTCTGAACGCTGTTGACATTGAAAGCATTTCTGTCTTTCTTATAAAATACATCCATCTCTTTAGCGAAGCGGTCATACCTCAGATGACTTATATCACAGCCGACTTTATTTTCTGAGATAACCTCACTCATAACTTTTCCGACCGGAGCTGAAAGACCAAATCCGTGACCACTGAATCCACAGGCGAGATAAAGTCCCGGTATCACATCAACAGGTCCTATCATCATTGAATCATCAGGTGAGATTGACATCCAGCCGCTCCATGAACGGACTATCTTAGCTTTTGCAAGACACGGGAACAGATCCATAAGACCTTTCGCAAGCGAATTAAGTCTTGTCGCCGTCTGGTAATTCTTTGGAAACAGCTCTCTGTCAGGATACTCGCAATATCCGTCACTTGCACCAAATACAAATGTTCCGCACTCTGTCTGCTGTCCGTAATAAGAACCTACAAATATCTCCTGCAATATAAATGGAAGTTTCTCCGTCACAAATATCTCCTCAAAGAACGAATGCATCGGAACATCAATTCCAACGGTATCTAATATGCGTCTGCTGTCAAATCCTGCCGATACCATTATCTTCGGTGCTTCGTATCTGTTGCCGTCCTTTGTGACTGCCGCACTTATCTTTCCCTGTTTCATCTCCAGATGGTCAACCTCCTGACCGGGATAAAACTCTGCACCAAGTTTAAGTGCCGCCGAATAAAATCCGAGTGTAACTCTTAAAGGATTTGCCCTTGATTCCTCGTCACACCTTATCGCCATCTTTATCTTGTCTGAAAATTCAGGAGTTCTTTTTCTAAGTTCTTCACAGGTAAGATTTTCAAAATGAAGTCCTGCCTTTTTGCCGTACTCCTCAAATTTAAGGCTTGTCTCAAGATCGGCATCATCCATTATTATCCTGTAACCGCCGGTCTGCTTATACTCCATATCGATGCCCGTGACCTCTGACGCTTTCGGCCATACCTCATGAGCACCATAAACTCCGATAGGAAGTTCACCGATTCCACGCCTTGTAAGTTTATTCATTGCACCGTTTCTCACAGAAGCAAAATCTGCAATCTGTCTACGGTCAAGCACGATAACCTTAAGTCCCTCTTTTGCAAGATAAAATGCTGTTGAATTTCCGATACAGCCGCTCCCTATAATTACAACATCCGCTTTTTTTGTCTCTGCCATATCCTCTTTCCCTCCTGTCTGGTCTGCTTTTCACACATAAAGCGTGCCTTTACTGTTCCTCATTTATTCTGCTCGCATCCTCAAGCGTTATCGGTCTCATAGGTGCTCTCGCCGTACATTCATCCAAATCAGCGGGATTTACACCAAGTTCTGCGGCAAGAATCCGCTTAACATGGATGCCACAGCTCTGTCCCTGACAAAGCCCCATTCCCGGACGGATAAAACGCTTGATTTCATTCATCGTAAACATTCCCTCATGGATTGCCTGTCTTATCTCGCCCTTAGTTATCTCCTCGCATCTGCATATTATCAGGTCATCATCAGGCATGGGTTTCATCGGTTCCATAACCTTAGTTCTTTCCATATATAAAGCCATGTTATCAAACCTCCTATCTTTTATTACTTGTAAAGCGGACATTCACAATCCGCTTTTGCCATTTATTCATAAACATCTGCCAGACTTTCAGGCTATATATTTAAATCTGAAAACATTATCTGTAAAACCTGACTTCTGACACCTTATCTTTTGGCACTTTAACAGTCAGAAGTGCAGTCTTGTCAAATGCAGGTGATGTTCTCACATCAACGACCGTCACATCACAAACCTCCTCACCTGAGCGGTTAAGTCCTTTTCCCACATCCCCTTTTGCCGGATAAGGTAAAAGTTCATACGGCATTGTGACTGATGCAAATCCATCCTCATACTCCTCATCAATGAGGAATATCGCCTGTCCTGAACATGTAGCAACACACATTCCGCAATTTTTACAATCTACCTCAGGTACTACTATTGGAAGTGATGTTATCTGGTTTCCTATTGAGATGCAGCCAAACTTGCACGCATCCTGACAGGGATTACACGGTATGTTCTGCGTGCACTCTATAACAGGATGAACACCCGCTTTCTTTATAACTCCCGGATAATTTTTAAGTTCATCCGTTTCAAGATGACCTTTCTTTAAAAGATTTTGTGAAACAGGGCATCCCTCCTCTGTCTCCCTTATATCCTTTCCTCTGTTTTCAACTGCAAACATTCCCTGTCTTAACTGGCTTAAGGACTCCTTATATTTTTTTACGGTTTCCTTAAAGTCTTTTTCATCTGTAAAGCCACCTCTGTAAGCTGCCGCAATTCCTGCAATGTGCCCGCCTATCATAGCTGAGCTTGCTTCCTCTATTCCTGCAACATCACCTGCTGCAAACAATCCCGGAACACTTGTCTCACCGTACTCGTCGGTGACCGGTACAAGACCTCCTGCGTCTTTCATCTTTGCTCCTGCCATACGCACAAGCTGGCTCATCGGATTAAGTCCGACCGCAACACATATTATGTCAACATCAAAATGCTTTTTTGTTCCCTCTATCTTATTCCACTTAGAATCGACTTCTACAATATCAACTCCGTCTACACAATCTGTTCCCGTTGCCTGTTCAATCGTATGCGATAGATAAAACGGAACTCCCATTCTCGCTATCTTTGCCGCATGAACACCATAACCGCTGACCTTAGGTGCTCCATCAATAACGGCAACAACCTCACAGCCTGCCTGCATAAGCTGATAACTTACCACAAGACCGACATTTCCTGAACCGACCATAAGGATTTTCTGTCCCGGCTTTACACCGTGAAGATTTATCATGGTCTGCGCCGCTCCTGCTCCTATGACACCCGGAAGCGTCCATCCCTCAAAAGGAAGTGTCCTCTCAGAAGCACCTGTCGCAACAATTACATTGTTTGCATAAAATGTGTCCATCTCACCGTTGCTGAACACGCCTACCGCATTGTTTCTGAAAATTCCGGTAACCTGTGAATCAAGTCTTACCTCTACGCCTGCTTCAGTAGCCTCAGCAAGAAGTTTCTTTCCTATATTGATACCCCTTACTTTAGCCTGATGCTCTTTTGAACCAAAAAATTTATGTATCTGTTTGAACAACTGACCGCCCGGTCTTTTGTTTTCGTCAAACACGATTGTTTTCATTCCCTTTTTACTGCCCTCAATGGCTGCGCTAAGTCCTGCCGGGCCGGCTCCTACAACAATAAGATCAAAATGTTTCACTTGTCATTCCCCCTTTGCTCCAAGACCTTCCTGCGTCTCCACTTTCATTCCTGCCTTAAGCGGTGTGATACAGGTGCGTACATTAGGTTCACCATCAACAACCATTACACAGTCAGTACAGCGTCCTATCGCACAAAAAACTCCTCTCGGCATATTCAGCTTTGCCGTATGTCTGTGTACTTTAACTCCCTGAGCCATAAGAGCCGCTGCCACCGGCTCGCCTTCAAATCCCTCCATCTTGCTGCCATTGTAATAAAAGGTTACTTTCTCCCCCTTTTCATAGGTACCAAGAATCGGATGTTCATCAAGTCTGTTTTCCATGTGAATTCCTCCAATCTGCCTGATAGTGCAAAAAATAAAACGGCAAAAATGTTTTTCTGACACCTTTGCCGTTTTCATATGATATATATTTGGTTTTGTCAGGTTTTTATATCCTCCTGCCTGATAGTTGCCATTATATGCACCTGATAAATTTTTTTCAATAAACTCACGCCCACAATTTTTTGTGCACCAGCACAAAAGAGTGCTATCGCAAGCCTTGACACCATAACATATATATACTATATTGAAATTTATAACAGTTACAGCAACAGGCATCATGACACATATTTTACTTAAACATTTTTGACATCAAAGGAAAACATTACTGTTAATTCACAGATTGTGTTAAAACAGTATAAGGAGACAGCATGGCAGTTACATTAAATACACTTATTCAAAAAGTTAAACATATGGATATTATCCTGCTCGCAGGAAAAGACGGCTTACGGAAAAATGTACGCTGGGTACATATGATAGAGACAAAAGACACCACTACATTTCTTGACGGTGAGGAGATAGCTATCACGACAGGCATCGGACTCACTGACAAATTTACCCTTTTTGATCTTGTAAAACTCGTATATGACAACAACGGCACAGGCATCATCGTAAACACCGGTGCCTACATAAAAGAAATTCCTAAAGATGTAATATCTTTCTGTAATGAAAATAATTTTCCGCTTTTTAAAGTTCCGTGGAAAAATCATATAGGCGAGATAATGCGTATTTTCTGTTATTCCATCACACTTTCCGACAGAACCGAGATGGAAATAGCAACAGCATTTAAAAACGCAATCTTTCTGCCCTCACAGAGAGAACTCTATGCAATATCACTTACGCAGAAAGGCATCAAGCCTGAATTTTCATTTTACTGCTGCACTGTTTTTCTTCCAAAAGCAAGAGAAGATTTTTCATCACTTGAAGATCTTAGTTTCCGTATCAGAGTCCGCATGGAACAAAGCTCATATACGAACTACTCCGTATTTCCTTATGATGATGTTGTCATAATCGTACTCTGGAACTATGAAAAAGATAAAATACGCTCATTTACAACGGAACTTAACTCATATCTTAAAACACATCTTCCCAAAAACTCAGACTTTCTGCTCGGTGTCGGCAAACACGCACATGACATATATTCACTGAGCCAGAGTTTCAATCAGGCAACGGAAATACAAAATCTGCAATACCGCCACATAATACCAAAAGACCACTATTTTTTTGAAGACTTAGGAATTTATAATCTCCTTATGAGCATAACGGATAAAGAAGTTTTTAACGATTATTATAATGACACTCTCGGTGAACTTATAGAATATGATAAAAATAACGACAGCAATATACTTGAAGTTTTAAAATATTATCTGGAAAATAACGGCAGTGTTCAAAAAACTGCGGAACACTTTTATGTGCACCGCAATTCGATAAATTACAGATTAAACAAAGTGCAGGATATACTCGACATGGATATATCCGACCTCGACAACCGCATACAGTTGCGGCTTGCTTTTATGGTAAGAGATATGCTTGACTGATTACCCTTTCAAAACAACCACCTTTTCCACAACCTTACCATTCTCAACAAGTTTAATTACAACTCCCTTATAAATACTGCCATTATCATCATTATTTTTCAGATAATCTTTTCCGTTTTTTATCAACATATCTTTAAGTTTCTTTTTATCTTCCTGTTTCACAACAACAGCCGTTGCCATATACCATTCTCCGTCAATTTTTTCTCCTGTTTTCCTGTTATTATAAGTGTACTTTCCATCTTCAAGGCAGTCGAAAAAGTATCTTGTATTTTTAATATCATTATTTTTAATACCTTTTAAAACAGACTCAGATATATCCATGCTGTCAGATTTCACCGACTTTTTATCCTCTTTAAGCTGTGCCGTCGTACTCCTGTCATAGTCCGCATATCCTACGGACACATCCTTTATCGCCTTACCGCTCTCATCATCAACCTGACACTCATACATTACTACATTCGATGAGCCGTTATCCATATATTTTACCAATGATGCTTCGGCAATCTTTAAAGCCTGTTTGTCTGTCACATTCCCCTTAGCCCTGACTTTTATCTTGCCGCCCCATCCTTTTATTTCTTTCCCATCTCCTGATAAATAATTCACTTCCTTATAATCCACGCCACTCGATTTTACTTCAAAATTCTTTGTGAAATCCTGTGAAGCGAAATATTCTGCCGATATATCCGCATAAGAAATGTCAGCTTTTTCACTTTTGTTTTCGTTTTTTGAACATCCTGTAACTGTACTTATAATCAGAAAAAATACCAAGACCATAAATTTCTTTTTCATACCAATACCTCACTTTCACACATAATCTATACTTTAACCATTCTGCTCCCTCATCAGCAGTTCAACATCCGTTCCTGACAGTTTTATTCCAAGTACCAAAATCCCAAGCAATACACTGCCGGCTGCCTCAGCCGCTAATATCAAAGCAAATATGATATTTTGATAAAAATACGCCCTTATTATATAAGCCGCTGCAACTGCCGCAATAAATACAAGCATTAGTATGTTTCCGGCAAATTCGATAAGTATCATTTTACGGCTCCGTCCGTTCATCAGTTGTATTCCAAACTTGTCCTTATTTAATTCTATCTTCACAGTTATATTCAGCATAAATGAAAAGGCATTTGACACGGCTATCAATATAACAAACAAAAACAGTGTATTTACAAATTTTTCCGACTGATTTAAAAATGTAATTATCGCAGGTGTTGAATTTACACAATATCCGACATTCAGATGGTTATCTCTTAAAATCTCATTAATCTTTTTCTGAACTGAAAGAACATCTGCATTACTGCTGTCCGCACTCATAACTATAGTCCCGTTGTCAAAATTAAAATAATTCATCTGCATAAAAAATTTCTGGCTTGAATTATGTGCATCATCTTTTATGTCAAAAATCGGCATTATAATATAATAATCAAGCAGACTCTTGTTGCCACCTCTCTGCTCAAGTGTCCTGTCCGATATAAATTCTGCATTTTTCTTTAAAAAACCTGTTATTTTTGCCTTACCAAATCCTTTTATCCCGAATGTCTCTCCGAGCTTATAATATTTCTCATATTTATTTCCCAAAACTACAGGAAATGTCTTTTGTTCAAAATTATATATGAAATCTTTTTTATTAAATTTTCTTCCCTTATCGAGCTGTTTAAGATAAATATCGGACGCATTTTTATCCATCTGACATACCGCAAGTGAAATAATTTTCCTGCCGTTTTCTGACTCCTCAGGCTCATCCGCAAAATCAACATCACCAAAGCTCTCCTGTGCTGAAGTTGTAAACAGTCTGTAATCTTTTTTCTTTAAATGCTTTTTCAATTCATCAAAATCCACATCTGCACTGACCGATGACATATCCGCCCTCATATACATAAAATCTTTTTGTTTATCAATCTGTGCTATTGCATTTCTCACATTTTTATAAAAATCAGGCTGATTTTCATAGTGTATTGTATTTTTATCATCATTATTTTGCAATGTATAAAACTTATATCCTATTTTTTCATTTTCAACCCACTTCTGGGTATCGATATTTACATAATATGTACCTATTTCAATAAACAAAACAAAAAATACTACAAACTGTACTACCAGCATGGCATCATGAAATCTTAACGCTCTAATTCGTCCGTATTTAAGTGTCCTGCACAAATTTATATAAGTAAATACTGTTCCTGTCAGAAATATCAACAAAAAAACGATGATTATCACTGACATATTCATTTTTTTAATTATCCCAAAAAATCTTGCAGCCATTGTAAGTAACGAACCTGCTACACTTCCTGCCAATACCGCAGTCCCAAACTCCGATATAAGATTTATTGCTATCTGAAATTTTGATGCTCCCATTATCCTGCCGGCTTCGATAAAACTAAATCTGCAATGAAACCAATAACTGAAACCTATTATAAAAGATATAAAAAATGAAACCGTTATCTCACCATATATCATTCTGACTTTTTCAGTTATATAGCTGACTTCAAGATAATTTGAAATTATCATCAGCACACACAAATCAAGAAGCATAACAACAAGAAACAATATAATACTTCCCTTAGGTAATTTATTTCTTATTTTCATCCACAATCTCTCCATCCCTGATTTCTATTATACGGTTACACTGTCCGGCTATCTTATTGTCATGCGTAACAATAATAACCGTTTTTCCGCTCTCATTCAGTTCTTTTAAAACATTCATAACATTCCTTCCGTTCTCCTCGTCCAAAGCCCCCGTCGGCTCATCCGCAAGTATTATCTCCGACTCTTTCACTACCGCTCTTGCGATTGCGACTCTCTGTTTCTGACCTCCCGACAGTTGATTAGGATAAGCCTTTAGCTTACTTTCTATCTCAAAATATCTGAGTGTCTCGGTAACCTTTTTTCTTATCTCACTTTTCTTTCTTTTCTGATATTTAAGAGGTAATGTAACATTCTGATATACATTTTTATCATCTATCAATCCGAAATACTGAACTATAAAACCAATCTTATTTTTGCGAAACTCCGTTGCAACACGCTCCTTAGAAA
>JBNMLR010000047.1:0-9995 GCA_050874945.1 Butyribacter sp.
ATATTATATCTTTAAAGATTAATATATCTTCTTTGCAATCTCATCAAGTATGGCTGCTGCCACATCTTCTTTGCTCATCTGCGACAGTTCTTTGACCTCATCTTTGGTGATGAGCGTGACTATATTTGTGTCTGTTCCAAAGCCTGCCCCCTCTACCTTGAGATTGTTTGCCACTATCATATCCACATTTTTCTTTTCAAGTTTCTTTTTGGAGTTTTCCAACATATTTTGTGTTTCCATCGAGAAACCACAGATAAACTGCTTTTCTTTTTTGTTTTCTCCAAGTGTTTTTAATATGTCTTTTGTCCGCTTGAGCGGTATTGACATTTCACCGCCGTCTTTTTTCTTTATTTTTTCATCGGCTGTGTTTTCAGGTGTGTAATCGGCTACCGCCGCCGCTTTTATGATTATATCCTGTTCGTCTGCTCTTTTTATGACTTCCTCATACATCTGAGCGGCACTTTCTATCTGTACCGTTTCTACGAAGCGTGGCGGTAAAAGATTTACAGGTCCGCTTACAAGTGTTACTTTTGCTCCTCGTCTTGCGGCTGTTTTTGCCACCGCATAACCCATTTTTCCGGTTGAATGATTTGATATAAATCTCACGGGGTCTATTGCCTCCATTGTAGGACCTGCTGTCACAAGTACATTTTTTCCTGTTAAATCTTTTTCAAATAATATTTCCTGAAGAATAAAGTCAAGAAGCGTGTCCTCTGACGGCATTTTTCCTGCCCCAACATCTTTACAGGCAAGAAGCCCTACATCAGGCTCTATGACCTGCATACCAAAGCGTTTTAACTTGGCTATGTTATCCTGAACTATCGGATTTTCATACATATTTGTATTCATGGCAGGCGAGATTATCTTCTTGCACTTGCAAGCCATAACAGTTGTTGTCAGCATATCATCCGCTATTCCATTTGCAAGTTTTCCGATAACATTTGCCGAAGCCGGAGCTATAAGCACAACATCTGCTTTTTTTGCAAGTGAAACGTGCTCGACATTAAACTGAAAATTCCTGTCAAATGTATCTATAAGACATTTATTTCCCGTAAGCGTTTCAAATGTAATCGGATTTATAAAATTAGTTGCATTTTGTGTCATCAATACATGAATGTCTGCGTGAAGTTTTGACAGCATACTTGCAAGATTTGCAATCTTATAAGCCGCAATACTTCCTGTTACGCCTAAAACAACCGTCTTTCCCTTTAACATAACTTTATCCTCATTTCCACAACCTTATTTTACTGCTTCCTGTGTAAGTGTACCATATTTTTCATAAGATGACACCTTAGCAATCCTGTTTTCGTCATCAACAAATACAACCTTTGGTTTATGTTCCTTAACTTCCTCAGGTGACATCTGGCAATAGCACATGATAATAACATGGTCGCCGACCTGAACCTGTCTTGCTGCCGCACCGTTTAAGCATATCATTCCGCTTCCCGGCTCACCTGCTATCGTATATGTTTCAAATCTGTTTCCGTTCTCAACATCAACTATCTGCACAAGTTCATATTCATATATCCCTGCCGCCTCCATAAGTTCAGGGTCAACAGTGATACTTCCCACATAATTTAACTCGGCCTGTTTAACTACTGCTCTGTGAATTTTGCCTTTAAGCATTGTAACTGTCATATTTATCTCCATTTCCAAACAGACACAGATTTAAAATCTATATATCAGCCGATTTATAAAATCAACTCCAAAATCTGATAATAAATCCATATCCACCATTGTTTACTTACTAGTGTACTGTATCATTGATAATTCACCAAATAATTTAGATAACTAAAAATCATTGATACGATATACTGACTTCTAACCAAACACAATAGCATATATTGCTATCTGTTTTTGACTCTTACATCATATTTATTTTTCAATGATAAAGTTGTCAATAAGTCTTGTCTTTCCAATATAAACAGCTATAGCTGTAAGTATAGGTCCGTCAATCTTTTCTACAGGCTCAAGTGTGTTCCAGTCAACAACCTCAACATAATCAATCTTTGCAAGAGGTTCTTTCTCTATTATATCAGTAATTGTTTTCTTTACTTTTGCCGCATCTTTCTCGCCATCTTCAACAAGTTTTCTGCCCTCTTTTAATGAACGGCTGAGTACAAGTGCTGCCTTACGCTCGTCCTCGCTAAGATAAGTGTTTCTTGAACTCTTTGCAAGACCGTCCTCCTCACGAATGATAGGACATCCGACAATCTCAATACCAAAACTAAGGTCATTAACCATATGTCTGATAACTGCAAGCTGCTGTGCATCTTTCTGTCCGAAATAAGCTCTGTCAGGAGTTACGATATTAAATAATTTTGCAACAACAGTACAAACACCACGGAAATGAATAGGTCTTGTCTTTCCACAAAGACCGCCCGTAAGCGTATTCATATCAACAAATGATGAGAAATTATCATCATACATTTCCTCCGGTTCAGGATGGAATATAAGAGCGGCACCCGCTTTCTCACAAAGAGCCGCATCCCTGTCCATATCTCTCGGATAACTCTCTAAATCCTCTGTAGGACCAAACTGCATAGGATTAACAAAAACACTGACAACAACTTTGTCATTCTGCTCAACTGCTTTATCTATAAGGCTCTTATGTCCCTCATGAAGATAACCCATAGTAGGCACAAGACCAACCGTAAGACCAGCCTTTCTCCACTCTCTAACCTGTTCTCTGACTCTCTTAATACTACCTGTAATTTCCATTTCTTTTGCTCCAATCTATATATAATCAAAAATATTTTTATTCTGTTCGTTAAATGCTTTTATATTTATTGTGCAGTTATAATAAATAATATTAGTCGGCATTTTGTCACCGTCAGCACTTAAGAGTGGTCTTGTCACTCTTTATGTGCTGCTACGAGTGACAACATAGCGAGAGCGTGCCGGCGGTATTATTTTATTACAACTGTGCAATTTTCACAGCATACATTATTTTTCTTAGAAAATTGCATTCATTTTAATATAACTTTTCCAAAACATCATCATCAATCTTAAATGTATGTTCCTGTGCCGGATATGTACCTGCTGAAACCTCACTGATATAATCCTTAAATGCCTGTTTCATCACATCACCGACATTTGCAAACTTCTTGACAAACTTAGGTACATAATCCGAAAACATTCCAAGCATATCCTGATATACAAGTATCTGTCCGTCACAGCCTGCTCCTGCACCTATTCCGATAGTAGGAATATCAAGTTTTTCAGTAATTATCTTTGCGAGTTTTTCAGGAATACATTCAAGTACAACCGCAAATGCTCCAGCCTCCTGTACTGCAAGTGCATCCTCGATAAGTTTCTTTGCCGCTTCTTCTGTTTTTCCCTGAACTCTGTTGCCGCCAAACGCATTTACAGACTGTGGCGTGAGTCCGAGATGAGCCATAACAGGAATTCCTGCTTCAGTTATTGCCTTTATCTGTGGACAAACACTTGCTCCACCCTCAAGTTTAACTGCTCCCGCGCGTCCCTCTTTCATAAGACGGCCTGCATTGATAAGTGCATCTCTTGTTCCCGTCTGATAAGACATAAACGGCATATCTATAACAACCATAGTATCACTTGTTCCTCTGGCAACTGCTGCCCCATGATGTATCATATCCTCAACAGTAACGGAAATCGTATCTTCATAACCAAGCATTGTATTTCCAAGAGAATCACCGACAAGAATAGCGTTTATCCCTGCTTCCTCCATAAGCCTTGCTGTTGAATAATCATAGGCGGTAAGCATTGTAAGCTTTTCACCATTTTCCTTTGCCATCTGAAATGTTCTTACTGTGTTTTTCATAATTTAATTCCTTTCCGAATACCTGCCTTTCGGGGTCAGGTTTCTTTGTATTGACAGAACTTAAATCATACTTACATTTCATAATTACTGCTCGATTTACAGTAATCTTATATTAAAATCAATTACAATTCTGTCAATAATTTTTATATTTTGAGGAGTATCGGATTTTATTCACTCATAATCTCTCTTAACTCACTGTAATCCCTGTCGGGATTTTTTTTCTCAGACATTTTAACAAGTCGCTCTCCCACACTTTTATATATCTTAAGTGCGTCTGTGCCCTCAAGTGCTTCAATGTGTTTTTTAACAGTTCCCGTATCATTCCTTATAGCAGGACCCGTGAGTGCATCTAAAGTTCCTTTTTCAATCACGGATTTAACATTTCCCATTGTCAATGGTCCTAAAAGAGAAACCGCATCTTCGTCCGTAAAGCCGCAGTCTTTTAAAAGTCCAAGTGCAACATCAAAAATTCCGACAATATAATTGCTTGCAAATGCCGCCGCCGCATGATATTTCACTTTATCAGAAGCCTTTAACCTAAAAATCTTATGATGCAATTCATCTCCAAAAAGTTCCTGCATCACCTTTACCGCTTTACAGCTTCCCTCCATTGTGAGCCTTGCCGTATTTAATTGTCTGTACGATGTGAATTTGTCGCTGAACGCATACATAGGATGAATAGAAATTTTTTCTGCCTTTGTTTCCTCTATTCCTGAAAATATATCAGATGATAATGAACCGCTAAAATGACATATGATTTTTTGGTGCAGATCATAATTTTTAATCTGCTCCCATACTTTTAAAATAATATCGTCAGGTGTTGTTATACATATAACATCACATTCATTCACCAGTTCTTCCGGTGAAGCATATGCTTTTGAATTTGTAAAAGTCGCTGCAATGTCAACGCTTTCTCTTGTTCTGCTATAATAACCTTTAATCTTTGCAATGCTGCTGTTTTCACACAGATATTTTCCCATGCTGCAACCAACAGCTCCTGCTCCTATAAAACCTATATTTATATTACCACCTCCACATTTATTACTGTTCATACTTATGGCATGGCAGTTCTTACAGTCCATACCAATTATAAATGACAGTAATCTGTATTTTGCAGAGGTCACATTATCCCTGATGCAGTTTCTTTTCATTCTATATCCGAATACCGCTCGCAAATGAGATAATAGCACAATCTAAGGTGCATTGCAAGTGTGGATGGAGTTTTATATATACCTGATTTCCACAAGCAAATTAAACTTTTAAAAAATCAACAATAAAATTTAATCTCATCAGTCACAAATGCTTTTTTCCACTTTGCACAAATCAAGAAAAACTGAGCAGAAATGAACTCCATTAACTCATTTAACTGTTTACTAGGTATTTTACTTCCATTGCTTGCCAAAATACAGCCACCTGACCTAGTCAGCCATATCTTTGTTGCATTTGGTGTAGGTTTTCCTTTTGCTACATGAACATGAATGGGTTCTCCATTTTCATTTGACCAAAAATAAACCGTATAACCACTTACCATAAATAATTTAGGCAATATTAATTCCCCCATTCTCAGCATATTTATATAACAAGTGTGCATTACTGTGTAAAATTTCTTCAAAAAAGGCTATTTCTTCATCAGAATATCCCTCTCGTTCCGTCCAATTATAATCAGGCAATTCACACCTTGCTGAGTCAAAACCATTTTCAGTTGGTCGTTCAAAATTTACAATCACTTTTTTCTTTCCATTTTCTTCAATTATATGAGAATGCACAATTTCAGTTTCATCTGCCAATGTCATATACGGATACATCATATTAATCCTCTTTTCTGCACACGTTTTTTTGGTGCATAGTGCGCAAAATCTTGCATATATGGATTTTTCACACTACCCTCCATTCTTGTGCCGTTATTATACATATAACTTAATAAATTCACCAAACAATAAAACTTGTTCTCCTGCAACAAATTTGTAAATAACAAAATCTTATAGTACGAAGTGCGACAAATGCAAAACATCTGGATTTTAGAGTTATTATATCATAAATTCGTAAGATAAGAGAGCTTGTTCTCTTATACCGAATTTATGAACGACAAAATCTTATAGCACGAAGTGCGACAGGTGCGAAGCATCTGGATTTTGGAGTTATTATATCATAAATTCGCAAGTTTTTATATATACTTGATTTCCACAAGTTTTAGTCCCTTAGCTGGTGCTGTCGGTCCTGCTTCTTTTCTGTCAGTGGATTTTATTATATCTTCCATCTGCTCCAGTGCTATATTTCCTTTTCCAACTTCAAGAAGTGTTCCTGCAATTATCCGTACCATATTATAAAGGAAACCGTTTCCATTCACCCTTATTTTTATCAGTCTATTATTTTCTTGTTCTCCCCCAAGTTCCAAGCACTCAACTTCCAAACTGTATATTGTCCTTACCGTTGTTTTTACCTGTGCTCCTGCCGAACAAAATCCTGCAAAATCGTGTTCTCCGATAAACGCTTTGCACGCTTTTTTCATCGCTTCAATATCCAGATTTCCATAGTCAAAATGTGCCGTGTTTCTATATTCAGGCAATGGAAATCTTCTATTTAATATAGTATATTCATATGTTTTTCTGCACTCCTGATAACGGGGATGAAATTCTTTGTCTACTTCCTCTGATTTCTGTATTATTATATCCTCCGGAAGTCGTTGGTTTAACGCATAGGAAAATTTTTCTCCGGGGATGCGGCTCTCTGTATCAAATACTGCTACATTACCAAGTGCGTGCACTCCTGCATCTGTTCTGCTCGCCCCTATAACCTCTATCTGTTCCCCTGTAAGTTCAGAAATCGCCTTATTTAATTCCCCCTCTATCGTATCAGCATTTGGCTGAACCTGCCATCCATGATAATTTGTGCCATCATAAGCAACTGTTAATTTTATTCTTTTCATCGATATACCTCGTCTTTAAACATATTTTATTTATTAACTTCTTGCAAAACTCTATATTTTCAACAACTTTCATTCAAAATCATCTTTAAAACAAATCATCTATTGTTACCACTGACTGTATTTCCTGTGAATATGAATTTTCAACAAGTCCATATGTCGTAATAAGAGTTGGATATATAGCATATTTTGTCCCCGAAACAGTAATCAGATCACTTATTTTATTTCTTATATTTCTGTCAACTTTTTCAGTTATCGTGTATTCGGATTGCGAATACTTCATTTCGCACAAATTTATTACCTGATCTTTTCTCACTATCAGCATATCTATCTGAGAGCCAAAAACTCCCTTATCCAAATCAGCCTTACAATACCATGAATTAACCTCAGTAAGCACCCCTGAAATTCCTAATTTAACTTTTATCTGTTCAATATGCTCCATACATACCCGCTCAAATGCCAATCCCATCCATGTATTCACCAACGGAGTATTAATCTGATTTGTCCAAAAATGCTCATCTGTAGGTTGAGATTTTAAAAACTTGAAATAAAACAATGTAAAGCAGTCCATTAACTGATATACGGCATTTTTCTTTTTCATTCCAAATGCGTAATATTTTCGGATAAAACCGCAGCTTTCAAGTTCTTCAAGCTTTATAGTCAGGTCACCTGAATTAGGGATTTTAGCTGCATTGATAATCTCTTCTCTTGTCATTCCCACTTTTTTTGTTCCAAGAGCCTCTATTATCTTTACATAATTTTCCGGTTTTTTAAACACAGAAGCATACAGATACTTAAATTCATCTCTAAGAGGTGCATCCCTTTCAAACAATATCCGGTCAATATTTTGCGACAGACTTAGCCCCTTTTTTAAAAATCCCCAATAATACGGCACTCCACCAAATATCATATAATATTGTAATATCTGATTTCTATTGAAAGCCAAACCTGAATTTTTTACATACTCTTCACATTCTCCAAGACAAAAAGTCCGCAAATGTATCTGTTCCGTAAGCCTGTTGTATAATCCGCCTTTATTATGAACAACTTTTGAAAGCATCCATGATGTTGCTGACGCACATACAATAAGCACTATATCCTTTCTGGCTGACGCAAATCCATTCCAAAAATTTTCAAGTGCAACCATCAGATCACATTTTGGAGTATCCATCCACGATAATTCATCAATAAAAATTATCTTTTTCTTTTCACTCGACTTCCTAATTAAATCCTTTAAATATTCAAAAGCTTCAAGCCAGTTTTTCGGCTGTTTTTTCACTTCATAGCCTGCGTCCTTTAAAGATGAAACAAATGCAAATATCTGCTCTTTCATTCCACCCTCCGACAAACCTGCGTGCTGAAATGCAAACCTGTAACCAAAAGCTTCGCGTATCAAAAAAGTCTTTCCAACACGCCTGCGTCCATAAATTGCTACAAAATGCGAACTGTCATCATTTTGTATTTCATGTAATAATTGCAATTCCTTTTTTCTTCCTATAAACATTCCATCACCTCCGCAAAAAAACTTACTTACTGCAAACTGTACTTCCAGTAGCAACAAACATATATTGTAGCTTTATAATCCGCTTAATCTTATTATTTTATGCACTTTAAGAAAAGTATAACAGTATTTCAATCAAAAAACAACTGATAAATCCATATATACTACACTTAATCTCATTATTTTATACATTTTAAGTAAAGTATAATAGGATTTTGTCTTAAAAGTAACCAAAAATACAGTTATATTCTGCTTAATCTACAATTTTCAATAAGATTAAGTATAATATAACCGTCAATTCAACCATACAGATATTCGCAATCCACTCTGCTACTTACTCATAACGCATAATATTTAGCCAATACACAGCTAAAAATGAAGATTATTATTCTGACCGAACATTGTTTGCGAAACTATCATAACACATTACTAAATTGTGCAAATATAACAAATAATGTTAGCAGTGCACTCTGTACTCCAAATGAATGCAATTTTCAAAGTAAAAATAATGTATGCTTACATACGATTATTTTTACTGAAAATTATATGAGTGAAACGAACAGCGAGAAAATTTTATTTTCGAGCTATAGCATTCATTTTTATATTAGCGTCTTTTGCTAACTTAGTACTGTTACGAGTGACAGGTAGCGAAAGCGTGCCTGCGGTATTATTTGTTATAGATGCACAATTAACATATCATATAATTAGTTTCGCAAATATATAACAGAATAATAATCTTCATTTTTAGCGTCCGTATATCATATCACATCCCCCTACCACCATTTATCCAGCACATCCTTCGGCATATGTGAAAACACCATATCAGCTCCTGCCATACACATTGCAAAGAAAACTATCATTATCAATATGACAACCGCCGCAAAATCATATGTTCCCGATTTTTCAGGTGCAAAAAAACTATAATATAATATCTCACCGCCAAGAACAATAAGTATCAACGGCCAGAGATGAAATATAAGCATATAGTTGAGTACACCGCCAAATATATGTACCAGAAACAATATTCCAAATACCACGAGTGAAACACCTAATGTAATCGTACCTATTCTACGCTGTCTCATTTATCATCTCTCCCCTCAAAATACTTTTCATCTTCATCAAATTCTATTTCCTGCTTTTTTCCGGCTATCATTCTTAATCCGACAGCTATTATAACAAATGCAACAATAAACTGCGGTATATAATGAAGTAAAAATCGATTTACTTCGTATGATATATATATTCCCATTCCTGCAAGTACTGAAACAACACTGTTGCACAACATATATATACCAAAACATATTAAAACTATTGCTAAAACCTTTCTTCCATTACCCTTTGGCAGCTTAGGCAGACAATCTAAGTTATCTCCCCAGATATAATCATCTTCAAGCATTGCAAATTCTTCATCGGGCAATGAATTTTTGTTCATGGCATCAAAAAACGCATAGAACCATACAATTACTGCCCCAAGTGAAAGTACGCTAAGATACAGCCAGTGTGAAACAATAAAAATTCCAAAAAATACTGTCATAAGGCTGACGCCCTCTTTAAAAAATCCCAAAAACATCTGTCCCGCTCCCGGCATACACGAAAAACAGAATGTCAAAAACTTATTTCTTTTATGTGTCATATTTTCCCTCATTTCTGCACACTTTTTTTTGCATAGTGCGAAAGGGTTTGCCTTTCGCACATAAGATTTGTGTCAAGTGTGCGCAAACACAAATCTTGTGTGTGAAAAATATTATTTTTCACACTCTCCTCCATAC
>JBNMLR010000048.1:0-9708 GCA_050874945.1 Butyribacter sp.
CACCGGAACAGGCTCATATATTTTTTTGTCATAATATGAAATCTGTGCAATATCGTCACACAGATCAATACCTACTAAAAGACTTCTTCCTGTTTCCATCTAAACTTTCCCCTTTCGTCACCATAAAGCAAAGCGGATATTTGCAATTCGCTTCGCTGCTTGCTCATATAAAATCTGTGCATCGCATAAATTTTATATATTTTTATCAGATCATGCCCTCACATATAAATTTATAACAGCTTAAACATTTTCCTGACATTTTCTCTCTCGGTCGCATAATCTGCCATCATCTCGATAAGAGTCTCGTCATCATTCATCTCTTTTGCGATAAGCATCATATTTATATTGTGAAATCTGCTGCCGGCTCTCTCATTGTCCATTGTCTCATCAAAGTGAACACTGCTCCTCAAGGTTTCAACTTCTCCCTCCGGGCGCATTTCAGTTATATAATATTTGAGTATCTCATCCTGAAACATCACAAAATCTTTTACCCTTATGCCCTCAAATATATCAGGCATCACTTCCGTTATATACTCACCCTCGTCCTGTTTTGCCGATGTGATAAGATAATGTATCTTTACTTCGTACTTAGGATCTGATGTATATTCTACATAATGTTCATCAAGAATATGTATCGGCAATGGAAACTTTCCATAATAATCTTTAAAAAACGGAAAAATCTTTCCCTGTGAATACAATTTGTTTAAATTGTAATCTGCAAAATTTATCTTGTCCGTTGTAAGCTCTTTACATCCGCTGAAATATTTTAAAACAGCTATCAGACATGGCAGATTTTCCTGCTTTCTCACTTCCTGATAGAAACATTCAAAAAGTTTTTCAGGCAGTTCAAAGTTTTTGACAAGGTATCTGTAAGCGAGCATCTTCATAAATGCAGATGTGAGTTTCCTGTTTGAGTCATGCTCATAAAAACTGTAAAATACACTGTAACTTTCCGGAATTATCTCCTCCGTAAATACCATCTGTGCGATTATTCTCTCTTCAAGATTTTTTGCATCAATATTAAAGCCTGCGGCAGCTTTCCACAGTTCCACCATGCTCGCAAGACTTCCGTTGTAAAACATACACATATACTGAAGTACATTTTCATCAAATTTGCCCGACTTAAATATATGCCATGCAAGCCTTATCATTGAATGGTCCTCATTTTTCTGCTGTGCAAAAAAATCTGACGATATTTGTAAAAGTCGTTTTGCGTCTATGTCCTCATACCCAAAACTCATTATGCCGTCCATTGCTTTCTGATAACAATGTCTTACTGCACAGTATTCTATATACTGCTTTCTGTCTCCCGGACTTACCTCCTCCCAGTCGATGCTTTCAAGTGCTTCATCGAGAAGATCTCCCTCAAAATTGTCAAAATAATATCTGAGCAATGCCGAAAATATCTTTCTTTTCTGAAATTCACTTACTATATCAAGTTCATATACTTTCTTTAATACATCAACAGTATCGGCGTTCACCTGTCTGAAATGCTCTATCTTGTCATACATATAAAGTAACAGAAGTACATTTGTCTTATTTTTTTCATAACACTTTTCTGCTATGTGGTCGAGATGAAGCAGCTTATTTAAGGTATAATCTATCGACATTGCATATCTGTTGTCAAGTGAATCCGCTAAAAAGATACGTGCGTTTTCCGTAAATATCTGCACTACCGCCCTGCCGTTTACAAGAGGTACGAACTGTTCATTTTTTAATTCTCTGTGACGCACATACACTCCGACTATATCAGGGTTTGCACATCTTATTTCATGGGCGAACATTATATTAGGAAGTTTGTCCGCTGTCTCCCCGGTAATATTTTCTTCATTTAAAAACTGTTCATAGCACACGGCAAGATTTTCACTTATCCTGCCTGCCGCTATCTGTTTAAATGCAAAATCTTCTATAATATCCTGATATGATTCATATGTGCCCGGGTCGTTCTCACGATTTTTTATTATGTATGCGTATAGAAGTGCTTTTTTTGAAACTGATAAATGATTATCATACATAAAGTACAACAATACCGGTTTCGTAAGTTTCACACCCTCCTCAACATTAAGTGAATCCATATAATACTCAAAAAGCTCAGTTATCTTTAAGTTGTGTTCTATCGCCAGAGCGTACCATTTATTTGCCTCTTCATTTATGAGCTGGCCTCTCATTAACATACGGCATATCGCTGCGAGCACCTCATCCTCACTGAAACTTTCGTATGTTTTTATCATGTCACGCAATACGACTTTGTTAAATTCTTTTGAGCGGCTTGCAAGATAAATATATCTGAGTGCAAGCTCTTTTGACAAAAATTCATTTTCGCATCCCCAGTGGAGACATCTTATGATACCCGGTGTAAGTTCTCTTAATGTCCCTGCGGAAGAATTGAGTGCACTGCACATCTCAAAATATATGACGGGACTGCTGCATCCTCCCTCTACGCATATAAGAACATCTTCAAGTTTTCTTCTGTCGGATTCATATACAGGGTCAAGATAAAGCAGGAACCACAATACCTGCCAACTGTTATCTTCTATCTCATAACATTCCCTTACATTTTTGATACATTCATCTTTTATATCATTTTCTTCTGCCCACAGTGCTTTGAGATACTGGTATGCACAATATACTATCTTATCGTTTTCATATATTTTATTCTCAATCTCATTAAAATAAGCAAGACCGCCTTTTACAACTCCGCTGTCTCCGGCGAGTATGCCAAGATGTATGTCATAAAGTTTCTTTTCATTGCCATGCAGATGTACTATCTCTTTTTGCACCTTAGATATATACTCTTTTTTATCTATCCTTGACATTGAAAAATCGAGATATAATTTTACAAGAGAATAGTACGCTTTCTGTCTTGCAAGACTTTTTACCACTATCTCATGGTCTGTACCGTGTTTCTGCGCCATGACTTCTATAATAAGCGTCTGTCTTACGGTGCGAATCCTTATCCGTCCGTAATTTATACCGGCAGCCATCTTGTCAACATCCACGAGGAACTTAAGTTTGTAGGAGTCTCCTGAAAACTTGTCCGTCCATACTATCTTGTGTTCAGGCTGCAAAAATCTTGCATCTGACTCTATATGTATCTCACAAAATCCCCAGTTATCCTTTGTGAGCATTACTTCCTCAACAAATGACTCTATACAGTCATCATAAATAAAATTTGACTTATCTATCGAAAACTGGATAGGCAGTTTTTTGTGAACCGCAATAAGAAATTCTTCTAATGCGACACCTTTTCCCGTTCCTGCAAGCAGTCCCCTGTATAATGCTATATTATCAGGGTCTTTATATAAAAATATCTGCTCAAAGTTTTTATTTTTAAAGAGAGCTACTGCCTCCGACTCATCTTCTCTTGCAAGATTTGCAAAATGAAACATATCTTTTATCTTTCCTATGGAGGCATTGCACGCCGGAACACCTATCGATACATTAAACGGAATCCTTATACAGCCATGATCTGATATAATGTAAAAATCACCTTTTATGACTTCTCCCGGAATACATTTTTCCCCGACAAAAGTATATCTTATTTCTTCCTCTTTCCCCTGAAAAACATCATCTTCCAAAGTCATATAATGACAGTCCGTAACAACCATGCCCCTGACTTCTTTTGCATCTTCGACCCAAACTTTAAAACTTCCGCTGACATTTTCACCTGCCTGCGTTTCAAGCTGTAACATCTGCCTGTCACACTGAATCTTCGACTGAGTATATTCAAATTTTCCCTTTGCATATTGATTTATCTTCTTGTTCATTTTAACCTCCATGCTATCTCAACCCGTTACCGCCACCCGCACATTTTGGACCGTCAGGCACTAATGTTTACATTATATCACTTATCGGTTCTATATGTAAACATTTAGCTTCTTGAATAATTGAAATAAAGTGGATATAATAAGATGGTTACTGATATAAATAAATACGAACAGAAATGAGGATTATAATGAAAAAAATGTCTGACAGAAAACGTATTGTTATAAAGGTGGGTACTTCTACGCTGACTCACCGCACCGGTATGTTAAATATAAGAAGAGTTGAACAGCTTGTTAAAACTCTTGCCGACCTTCAAAATTCAGGACACGAGGTCATTCTTGTTTCGAGTGGAGCCATCGGACTTGGCATGGGTAAACTCGGACTCAGGGAACGCCCAAAGGATACTCCTGGCAAGCAGGCGTGTGCCGCCGTCGGTCAGTGCGAGCTTATGTATCTCTACGATAATCTCTTTGCCGAGTACAGTATTTCAGTCGCACAGATGCTTCTTACAAAATATGTCCTGCTTGAGGACAGAAGAAAAAATGTGGAAAATGCGATGGAACGTCTTATAAGCCACCGTGTAATCCCTGTCATAAACGAAAATGATACCGTTGCCATCGACGAGCTGGAACTTGAGGTGGGCGAAAACGATTCTCTCGCCGCCATCGTTGCTGATATTGCAAAAGCAGATCTTCTTATAATCATGTCTGATATTGACGGTCTTTACGATAAAGACCCACATACATATGAGGACGCTAAACTTATCCCTGTTGTTCACGAGATAACAGATGAAATAAAGGCTCTTGCCGGAGGTGCCGGTACAAAACTTGGCACGGGCGGTATGATAACAAAACTGAATGCCGTTGAGATTGCCTATAAGTCAGATATTGATGTTGTCCTTATGAACGGTCAGCACCCTAAAACTTTATATGACCTCTTTGACGGAAAGACTGTAGGTACGATATTTAGCAAAAATGAGGATTAAAAGTATTTCTGCCCTAAAAATATTTAAGACAGGGATATTGACAATCTGCTCACATAAAATTAATCCGATAAATTCATATTATTAAAAAATTTACAAAACCTAAACCTGTAAAATCAAAAACTCCATCACATTTATATATTGCGATGGAGTTTTCATTATTATGATAATTGATTATTATGGCAATTTTTTATTATGATTATCTTTTTATTATAACAATTTTTTATTATGATTGTCTTTTAATACAACAATTTTTTATCAGAAAATATTTTATGAAAGTTTGTCAAGCAATATCTTTACAAGTTTATCATTATCTTCAGGATTCATAAAACAAAATCTTATATATTTGTTGTCAAGGAACGGAAAAGTCGAGCAGTCCCTTATCATAAGCCCCTGTCTTATCGCCGTGTCAAACAGTTCCTCCGATGTGATACCATCTTTCAATATTTTTATAAGGATAAAGTTTGCGTGCGGTTTATAAAACTTTAAGCCGTGACATCTCTCAAGTATGCCGCATATTCTCTTGCGTTCTGATGATATAAGAGTCCATGTCTCATTTATATAATCAGTGTCTTTAAACATTATCTCTCCTGCTATTGCCGCAAGTGAATTTATCGTCCACGGATTTTTTCTGCTCTCTATTTCTTTTAAGAGTTCATGGTTTCCACATACCGCATAACCAAGCCTAAGTCCCGGTGCTGCAAAGAATTTTGATATTCCACGCAGGATAATGATATTGTTGTAATATTCCGTGAGCGGTATAGATGTTATCTTTGATGTATCTTCCGAAAACTCAACATAAGTTTCGTCAACCATGACAAATATGCCTTTTTCCTTACAGGCATCAAGTATGCGTCTCATTGAACTTCTGTCTATCTGAGAAGATGTAGGGTTGTTCGGATTGCATATCACAAGCAGGTCTATATCGCTTGTAAGTGCATTTTCAAGTCCCTCTATATCCAATTTAAAATCATCTTTTTCCCTCAGTCTGAAATAATGTGAGCGTCCTCCGCCAAGTGCTACTTCATGTTCATATTCCGAGTATGTCGGTCCTACTATAAGTGCCTTTGAGGGTTTCTTTATCTGAATAACAAGCGAGATAAGTTCCGTAGAACCGTTTCCCACAAGCACATTTGTATAATCAGTCCCGGCATACTGTGCTATGCACTTTCTAAGAGATGTGTATTCCCTGTCAGGATATGATGTGATGGCATCTATATGAGATGCAAGTTCTTTTTTTAATTTATATGAAATACCAAGCGGATTGACATTTGCCGAAAAACTTGTTATATCCTCTTTTTTAATGCCGTATATCTTCTCTATCTTTTCAAGGTCACTTCCGTGAAAATGCTCTTTATGCTCTATCTTATTGTTTTCTGTCTCTGCACTCATTTTTACCCTCCTGATTTTTATTTTCCGGTACAACGAATAATTAATAATCGGTTCAATATATCAAAGATTTAATTTTCATTGTACTTTTTAAGTATAGCACCTTAACGAACAGATGTTAAGACATAAATCATTAACGGTCATATAGCAGATATATAAAACATTCCCATGCCGAAGCTGCTACTCTCTTTTTCCTGCTTTCTTCTTTCTTCTCACTTTTCTTACGGGCTTTAAGAAAAATGTCGACATTCTGAGAAGTATGACCGTTACCGTCATTTGTGAAATCATGCTTAAGCTGAACCAGTTGTCGACAACAGCCGCCGGCATTGAACCATTGAGCATACCTGCCACCTTTGATATGACAGACACCGACTCGCATTGCTTAGCCGTCATCTGGATAATCGTAAATGCAGGATTTATCAGGAGTATAAAAAGTACCGAGCTTACATCGGGCATACTTCCAACTGCTCCCATATAATTATAGTAATACAGTTTTGCGATTATATATGTGACTGCGATTACGACCACTGTTCCGCCGCACACCAAAACTATCTGTGCAAATGAACACACTGTAGCCTGAACCGTTTTTTTGAGCACCGTAGATGCGAGCATACCCATACTTCCTATAAAGAAAGAGATTATAAGTATCTCAAACATAAACTGAAACATATCTTCCATTCCTATACCGCCTATGGTAAAGACTATTGATATAATGGGAAGACTTGATATTACAAGCAAAAACACCATGCTTATTGAGGACATCAGCTTTCCCATGATTATCTCACCCGGTGTAAGCGTTGTCGTAAGCAAAATATCGAGTGTCTGCTTTTCACGCTCCCCTGCTATACTTCCCGCCGTAAATGACGGAATAAGAAACATAACGGTCAGTATTTCCATACTCACCAGTATATAAAATACTTTGGCTGCTCCTGAGTAATCGACATATGGGTTAAGGTGCATATTGAACATTACTTCAAATCCCGTAATGGCAACTATCCCAAGCATCAGATTGAAAAGAAATATGGTGATGGCAAATTTTGATGAACGCACTTTTAATTTAAGTTCTTTACCATATACCGGATTTATCCTTATCTTCATCAGCAAGCACCTCCTTTTTTTCCGTCACTTTCATAAATATTTCTTCAAGATTTCCTGACTGTCTGACAAATGAAGATACCTTTATGTCATTTGATATAAGTTCTTTTAAAATCTCTGCTTCATCATCTGCTGAACCTAAAAATCCGATAGATATATCATTGCCTGATATTGATATATTCTTCACTTTTCTCTCATTTTTTAAGAGTTTTATCGCTTTTTGTATTCCATCGTTTATGTGAATCTGTATAGGATTTGACGCATTTAAGTGAAGCATTATATCCTCAACTGTACCTCTCACGACCATTTTTCCGTGGTCTATGACGCCCACCGATGTGCACAGTTCTGAAAGTTCCTGTAATATATGCGAGCTTATTATGATAGTCTTTTTTTCTTCCTTAAGCCTTTTTATAATCTTCTGTATTCCCTGTCTGGCACGCGGGTCAAGCCCTGAAGCAGGCTCATCAAGTATAAGGAGTTTAGGATCATGCACAAGGCATCTTGCAAGACAAAGTCTCTGTTTCATCCCCCGTGACAGCTCATCAACCAGAAACTCTGACTTGTCGGCAAGTTCTACCAGCTCCATAAGTTTTTTACACAGTTTTTCCGCTTCTGCTCCCGTTATTCCGTAAATCGAAGCATAAAATTCCATGTATTCCATAACTTTAAGATTATCATAGACTCCAAAAAAGTCGGGCATATATCCGATAATCCTCTTAATGTTCTGACTTTCATTTATCGCATCCATCCCGGCTATTTTTACACTTCCACCGTCTGCCTGAACAAGTCCTGCCATAATCTTCATGGTAGTAGTTTTTCCTGCACCGTTTGGTCCTACAAAACCAAACACCTCGCCCTCCCCTATAGTAAGGTCAAGATTATCTACCGCCGTAAAATCACCATACCTTTTATATAAGCCTTCTACCTCAACCATAAAACATTCCTCGTTTCATTTTCAGCTCTTTTCATGACTTTTAGCCCAAAAACAGCTTCTACTTCTACTTTTAATCTACTTCTTATCATTCAGCCAAAAACAGCTTTTGCTTCACTTTTAACCTGCTTCGCTCGTTCCATTACTGCCACTTAATATCGCTGTCGTCAGTCCTGTTCCGGTTGTGAAAAAAATCTCACTTTTTTCTTTCTCATAACTTCCTGCAAGTTTGACTTCAGGCAGACACAGGTTTCCAAGTTCTTTTGAACTTTTATACTCGACTGAATAATAAAGAGTGAGAGAACCGTCTGCTTCAAGATAATCACTCATATTAATTATCTTTGTCTCTCTTCCTGAATTAAAAAGTTTTTCGTATTTACCTGTCTCTTTATTTTTGACACTGACAACACCATAAAAACCATAATCAGCATATTTTGACTTTTTATCCGAAAACTCTGCACCTGAACTTGTCTGCTTTGAATATACCAGTTCCTTAAGCACAAAGTTTTTTGGAAATCTGTATGTGACTGCAAAGCGTTCCGGTGCTCCCTGATATACATCATAGCCGTTGGTATATTCGCTGTTATAATTTGATGCGTATGTTTCAAGGGTATCTATAACATCATAATCATCAATCTTTTCAGTCATGCTGAAATTTTTACATACACCTGTCACACCGTACTTGTCATAATCGAATTTTTCGGTAAATGTCTTTTCATATCCGTCCTGAACAAATCCGTAAAACCATGCCTGTGCATTTGAATTGTCCTCAAGATACTCCTCCACAACACCAACCTTTCTCTTAAGGCTTGCCGCTACACCACCTGAATACATTGTTCCTCCCATGACACTTTCTATCATAGCTTCGTTAGAGTCACCATATTCAGAATTGTTATATGTAGCTGACTTTGCGATTTTTTCTACATCTACCGTCTCGTCTTTTTTTATATCACCTATGTATAGAAGATTTCCCTGATAATATATCATGCAGTTATTCAGGTCATACCCCAATGTATTTGTCAGTTTTCCGACAAGACGCATATTATTTTCTGATACTTTTATGGTAATATTTCCTGAATTTTTAACTTTTTGTTTCATAACAAAATTAGCACTCTGAAATGAGGTCATTTTGTTCATTATCAGTTTTGTTTTACTTTGACCATAGTCGACACCGTAATCATAGTCATTTATGTTTGTATCTCCAATATCTTCTTTTCCCGTATATTCATCACTTTCTTTAGGTATGACATTGCATTTTCCATTGATAGTCTTGCTGAATGAATCATTAGAAACTCCTGTCACGCTAAACAAAGTAGTCATATCCTTTGTTTTTGAAACCTGCCCGTCACTTAAGACTACCTGCGACAGATAATTTATGTACGGTCTTTGTATTCTCGTACTTGTTCCAACTATATAGATAATGGCTGAAAATGCAATCGAAAGAACAGGAACGGCAATCCACAGACGGCTCCTTCTTTTCCTCTTCTTAAATATGAGATAAAGCCCCGGTCCTGCAAGGGCAATATAAATCACAAGAATACATCCA
>JBNMLR010000049.1:0-9691 GCA_050874945.1 Butyribacter sp.
AAATACAGGTGCACCTCTGAAAGTAGCCGTTGGTGATGAACTTCTTGGAAAAACCCTTGACGGACTCGGTTATCCCATAGATAATGCCGAGCTGACGACGGATGCGGCATATTCGGTTGAAGCTGAACCGCCTGACCCGCTCACAAGAAAGATAATAGACGAGGTGCTGCCACTTGGCGTAAAGGCGGTAGATGGTCTTATAACAGTCGGAAAAGGTCAGAGAATAGGAATATTTGCCGGTAGTGGTGTTGGAAAGAGTACACTGATGGGTATGTTTGCAAGAAATACCAAAGCGGATATAAATGTTATCGCTCTTATCGGAGAGCGAGGACGAGAGGTCAGGGAGTTTATCGAGAGAGATTTAGGACCTGAAGGAATGAAGCGTTCGGTCGTAGTGGTGGCAACATCAGACAAACCGGCACTCATAAGAAAAAAAGCGGCAAAGACAGCGACAGCCATTGCGGAATATTTCAGGGATCAGGGAAGAGACGTGCTTCTTATGATGGATTCATTGACACGTTTTTCAATGGCACAGCGAGAGATAGGTCTTGCATCGGGTGAACCTCCGGTTTCAAGAGGTTATCCGCCAAGTGTATATGCGGAAATGCCAAAACTTCTTGAGAGAGCGGGATGTGCCGAAAAAGGCTCGATAACAGGACTCTATACAGTTCTTGTAGACGGTGATGATTTCAACGAGCCGATTACTGATACGGCGAGAAGTATTTTGGACGGTCATATCGTGCTCAACAGAAAGATAGCTCAGAAAAACCATTATCCCGCTATAGATGTTCTGGCAAGTATATCCCGTGTTATGAGCAGTATTGCCACGAAAGAACACAAACAATGGGCGGGTAAACTTAGAAATGTCATGGCGACATATGCAGAGGCAGAGGATCTGGTAAACATCGGTGCATATAAGCCCGGTTCAAATAAAGAAATTGATTTTGCACTGTCTAAGATTGATGCCGTAAACGAATTTTTGATTCAGGATGTATATGAGAAAGTTTCTTTTGAGGATACAGTGGAAAGGCTTCAGAATATTTTTTCGGAAAATATTGAAAGAGCCGAAAGTTAGATTATTATAAATGAATTGAAGGTTAGCTGATGGCAAAATTTATATTTAAGATGGAGAGTATTCTTTCTGTAAAAGGAAAGCTTGAAGAACAGGCGAAAGCCGAATACAGTATTGAGATAATGAAACTCAGGCAGGAAGAAGAAAAGCTGGATGAATTAAAGTTAAGGCGGGATATGTACCAGTCAAAACTTTATGATGCAGTAACGGACAAGCTGAATATATTAGAAATAAAGTTACTTGAAGATAGTGTCGAAAATATAAAATATAACATAAAGCTGCAAATGGTGGTTGTTGCAAATCAGCAGAGAGCCGTTGACAGGGCTAGGGAAAAACTCGATAATGCCATGAAAGAAAGAAAAACTTACGAAAAATTAAAAGAAAATGCATTTGAAGAATTTAAGGCAGAGATAAATGCAGAAGAACAAAAAGAGATAAATGAGCTTGTAAGTTTTAAGTTTAGAAGTGGCAGTGATGAAAGTGAGGAATAAGCAGATGGCAAAGAAAGATAAGGAAAAAATAGTAGGTGAAGAAAATGAGAGCGGTGGAAGCAAGCTGGTAACTGCTTTGATAGCTATCGTTATCATTCTTATCTGGCTGGCAGTCTTTGCATTTTTGATAAAGATGGATGTAGGCGGTATCGGAAGCAAAGTATTGTATCCGGTGCTTAAAGATGTTCCGGTTGTAAACAAGATACTTCCTAATGTCTCAGAAGATATACAGGCTGAGGACGGCAATTATGAGTACACGACGCTCAAAGCCGCAAATGAGAGGATTAAGGAACTGGAGAGTAAACTTAAGTCTGAAAACGGAACGCAGGATGCAAATTCGGATTATATTTCAGAACTTGAGGCTCAGATAAAGAAACTTCAGAAATATAAAGATAACTATGACGATTTTCAAAAGCGTGTAAAAGAGTTTGATGAAAAGGTTGTGTTTACCAAGAACGCTCCGGATATTTCGGAGTATCAAAAATATTATGAGGAAATTCAGCCGAAAAATGCCGAAAAGATATATAAGCAGGTACTTCTCAAACTTCAATATACAAAGAAAGCAGAAGAACTTGGAAAATTCTATGCTAATATGGATGCTGATAAGGCTGCAGAGAGACTGACGGAAATGTCAGAAGACCTCTCACTTGTCAGGGATATTCTTGAGAATATGACAGAAAAGCAGGCTGCTGCGATATTGCAGGAGATGGATGCTGATTATGCGGCACAGATAACAAAGAAAATATCATCAGTGAAGAAATAGCATTTTTTCACAACAAAGATGTGACCGCTAAAAACAATCAGGTGTTTACGGCATCAGCCGTTTACATATATATTTTTATATCAATATAAGGAGGTGAAGTGATGGCACAGATCAAATCATTGATGATGGATTCATTATCAAAGGTTCAGTCAAACAATCAGGTACAACTGAAAAAAGGCAAAAATGCAAATGATTTTGCAAATTGTCTCAGTGCATCTAAAAACGGAAACAGTGCTAATGCTAAAAATAACATAGCAGACAATCAGAAAAACACTAATCTCAAGGTTGTAAAATCAAATACCGTAAACGGACAAAAATCAAATGATAAGATTTCGGGTCTTAATGCAAACAACGCTGCGTCAGCGAAAGCAGACACAAATGCAGTGCAGAATGTTGCCGATGAGATAACAAACGAAGTCAAAGATGCACTTGGTGTTGATGATGAGACACTTGCAAATGCCATGACGGCACTTGGATTTAGTGCACTCGACCTGCTCGATACCAACAATCTTGCAAAGCTTGTACTGACTATCAATGGAAGCAGTGACTTTACTGATCTGCTTACCGATGAGAACATGATGAACCAGTTAAATTCACTTATTGATGTTGTTGAAAATATCAACTGGGAAGAATTGACGGGAATGTCTAAAGAAGACTTTACTGCAGCTCTTACAGATGCGATGCAGCAGGGAGAGATTAAAGATGACACTCTTGCGACAACTGTTTCAGACGGAGAAACATTTAATGTAGTTCAGGAAGATGTGTCAGACAGACAGGTGACTGCTGATGTTCAGGCAGATGTTTCTGATAATGTTACAGACACAAATCAGGATGTTGCCGTAGTAGTGGAGAAAAATCAAAACGAGACAGAACAGCAGACAGATTCAGATGTTAGTGAAAATATGTCAGAAGACATAAGCGGAAGCACATTGTCGGATGATGATGCAGTAAGTGACAGTCAGACAACGGTTCAGAACAGTTTTGTTCAGAATCTCGAACAGGCGGCAGGAAATGTTGAACAGACACAGAATGTAAGACCTGAGACTGTAAGGACGCAGCAGATGATTGACATTGTAAACCAGGTTGTCGAAAAGATAAAAGTTTCACTTGGAACTGACTCAACGTCCATGGAGATGCAGCTTAACCCTGAACACTTAGGAAAGGTACCTCTCAACGTATCGTCTAAAGACGGTATGATGACAGCGGTATTTTCAGTACAGTCGGAAGAAGCAAAAGCAGCACTTGAAAGCCAGATGTTTACATTGCGTGAAAATCTTGAGTTAAGAGAACTCAAAGTTGATGCGGTTGAAGTAAATGTATCAGATTTTGATTTTTCACGAAGCGACCAGACTATGGATGGCGGACAGAGCAAGGCTGATGATGGAAATGGCAAACAGATGAAGTTTGACTTTGGTGATGATGAGTCAGATGAGACAGCGATTTCAAACGAAGAAAAAGAAGCCGTGAGAAAACAGGTTATGCGTGACAATGGTTCGCAGATAGACTTTACGGCATAGTTGACGGGAAAGGAGGAATATTATGGCATTAACAGCACCGGTAACAAACGGTCAGGTTCAGATTTCAGAGAGTTCACAGGAGACAAAAGAGAGAAAGACAAATGATTCACTTGGAAAAGAAGATTTTCTCTTATTGCTCGTAACACAGATGCAATATCAGGATCCGCTCGAACCGACAGACAATACAGAGTATGTGGCACAGCTTGCACAGTTCTCAGAACTTGAGCAGATGGAAAACTTAAACAGCACGACGGTAAATACTTCAGCATATTCGCTTGTAGGTAAGACTGTTAAGATAGAGCAGACATCAAGTTCGGGTCAGGTGACAGAAGTGCAGGGTACTGTAGATAAGGTAACCATCCAGAACAATAAAGCATATGTTCAGGTAAACGGTGATCTTTATTCGTATGATGACATTGCAGAAGTAATAGATTCATCATACCTCATATCACAGTACATACCACAGGTAAAACAGCAGACTATAACATATCTTCACAATGCACCACAGGATGTAAAGGTGACAGGTGTAAGTCTTGGTTCAAACGGTTATGAGGCATCTTCAATAGGAGTAGGTCTTATTGATTCTAAGGGTAACACTACAAAGGTTGATGCAAGTAAGCTTTCATACAAAGATGGAGTTCTTACTATAGACAAGTCGGCATTTGCAAGTCTTGATGCAGGTACATATACTATAGGATTTGTATTTGATGATGCTAACAGCACAGTTGATGCTTCAAGCGTAACTCTTGTTGTAAAGGGAATAAAAGAGACAACGGATGATGATTCATCTTCCGACAAAACAGATACAGATAAGTCTGACACAGATACAGATAACAGTACGGATGCAGACAACAGTACAGACACAGACAACGGTACGGATGCGGACAGTACAACAAAAACTGAGTAGGCAGGATTGAAAAAGGGAAAATAAGAGAGAGGTGGAGATTATGCAACGACTTAATGATGGTTATTCATCTATCAATAAAATGGCAAGTCAGCTCATAAATCAGAAAAGTGCTAACAGAAATGCATCCACTGACTCAAAGGATTCATTTGAGGAAATACTTAACTCTACTCAGGAAAAATCTGCTGAGAGCTTAAAATTTTCAAAGCACGCCAATGAGAGACTGGCAAACAGAAACATAAACTTATCTGCGGAGCAGATGGAACGTCTTGAAAATGGCACAACGAAGGCTAGGGAAAAAGGAATTCAGGAGTCTTTGGTAATGGTAGATGATTTGGCATTTATCGTCAATGTTAAGAACAACACGGTTATTACAGCGATGAATGACAACACGGATTCAATATTTACGAATATTGACGGAGCAGTAATAAGCTGAAAATACTTATACGCCGGACCTCATAAGGAAGCGTGGGAATTTTGACTGATTGATAAATTCCAAAGTATAAAAGCTTTTGAAAATACAAATTTTGTATTTTATATGAAGGAGGAAAAATATTATGATGAGATCACTCTATTCTGGTGTTGCAGGTCTTAAGACACACCAGACAAAGATGGATGTTATTGGTAATAACATTGCCAATGTAAATACGGTAGGATTTAAGTCAAGCAGTGTAAACTTTGCTGACCAGTTCTATCAGACAATGTCAAATGCGACAGGAGCAGATGCAACTACAGGAGCAGCAGGTACAAACGCAAAGCAGATAGGTCTTGGTTCAACAGTTGCATCAATAACGACAAACATAACAGAGCAGGGTGGAACACAGACGACAAACAGAGCTCTTGATGTTGCAATAAATGGAGATTCATTCCTTATCGTTAAATCCGGCGGTTCTACATACTTCACAAAGTCAGGTGCATTAAATGTAGATGCAAACGGTACATTATACTGTACGACAAATGGAGCAACTGTTCAGGGATGGATGGCGCAGACTGACGCACAGGGAAACCAGAGTATTGTCAAAAATACTGTTCAGGATCTCAGGGTAATGTCAGCAGCAAATATGTACTATGCACCTACAGAGACATCAGCAGTTACGATAACAGGTAATATTGATAAAGCGGATACTGACCTTGTTGTAAATGACCCGACTATCATAGATACAAAGAACGGTAAGAAACTTACATTCAGTTTTTATGATGAGCTCGGTCAGGAATATACGGTTAAGATGAATTTATACAGAAACGGTTCAGGAACTACCGGAACAGGAACTGACGCACAGGCAACATCTGTATATTCAGTAACACTTTCAGATGTTACCGATGCAGACGGAAATTCCATTTTCGTAAGCAAAACGGTTTCAAACGGAGCAACATCATATTCTTCAACAGGAGTAAAGATAAATCTTGGCGGTGTTGAGTATTCGATAGCAAATGCTGCAACTGATATAAATCAGAAAACAGGTGAGTTTACGATAACAGGAAACGGAACGGTACCTACACTTTCATTTATATCAGAGACAGGTGATTTTTCAGCCGTAACTGATGCAAATATTCCAAATACTTCAACTGACTATGGCAAGAGCCTTGTATTCCAGGTTACTGATGCAGGTACCCTTGACAATACATTTACACAGTATGTTCCTGCAACAGATTCAGGCGGAGTTAAAGTTGATTTTTCAAGTCTTACACAGTATTCAAACTCAGGTGTATCAAATACATCATACAGTAAGGGAAATCCAAACGGACTCGGTGCAGGTAACACGGCAGGTGAAATGTCAGGTACCTCAATCGATGAAAAGGGTATGATTTACGGAACTTACAACAACGGTTCAAAGAAACTTCTTGCACAGATAGCCGTGGCAACATTCGCAAATCCGTCAGGTCTTGAGGCAGAGGGTGATTCATTATTCTCAGCAACACTTAACTCAGGAACATTTGACGGTGTAGGCGAAGATGTAAGTCTTTCAGGAAGTTTTGCGGTAGGAGCACTTGAAATGTCAAATGTAGACCTCGCAGCAGAATTTACGAGCATGATAACAACACAGAGAGGTTTCCAGGCTAACTCAAGAATCATCACAACATCAGATACGATGCTTGAAGAACTTGTAAACCTTAAACGATAATTTAACCTTATCAGGGCGGTTATATCAAGATAGTTACATCTTTATTTGTATGACATTATTAAAAACGGTGACGGCAGTGCAATGCAAAAAGGCAGTTATTGCATGATTTGTTTACAGATGTGCGATAACACTGTCGTTGCCGTTATTATGTGAAAAAAGGAAGAAGAAAAGGGGAGCTGGTGTATGATTGATGTAACAAAGATGAATGGTTCTAAAGTGACCATAAATTCAGATCTTATAGAAACAGTCGAGGAAAATCCCGATACTGTTCTAACCCTGACTACGGGAAAGAAAATTCTTATAAAAGAAAGTAGACAGGAAGTTAAAAATTTAGTAATATTATATAAGCGTGAATGCAATTCTATTGAATTTAAATAGAAATTATATAAATAAAATAAGATTAAGGTGGTGGCTGTTTTGGATATTACAACAATTGTTGGATTAGTATGTTGTCTTGTCGTTGTATTTTTCGGTATTGTTACGGGAGCAGATGGTTTTGCTGCTCTGCCGCATTTCGCTGATGCTCCGTCGGTATTCATTACCATGGGTGGTTCTATATTCTGTATGATTCTTCAGTCGAAAGGTTTTCCGGAATATATCAATGACATGAAATCTATTTCGATAGCTTTAAAGAAAAAAGAATTAAATCAGGCGGATGCGATAAAAAATGTTATCGATCTGTCAAACGTAGCACGTAAGGAAGGTCTTTTAGCACTTGAGGAAGCGGCGAATTCCATAGAAGATGATTTCCTTAAAAAAGGCATAATGCTTATCGTTGACGGTACAGACCCTGAACTTGTAAGAAACATCATGCAGACTGAACTTGATGCGGTAGATACCAGACATAATGAAAAGATAGCATTCTGGGCTAACTGGGCAGGAATGGGACCTGCGTGGGGAATGATCGGTACACTTATCGGACTTGTAAATATGCTTTACAACATGGATGATATGAGTTCCATCGGACCAAACATGGCGGTCGCACTTCTTACTACATTGTACGGTTCGCTTCTTGCCAACTGGATATGCGTACCTGTTTCATTTAAACTTCAGATGAAAAATGCAGAGGAGATTACCATGAAGCAGATCATGGTGGAGGGACTCTTATCAATACAGGCAGGTGAGAACCCTAGAGTTATTGAAGAAAAACTTAAGTCATTCCTCTCTCCAAGCGAACGTGAAAATGCAGGTGAAGACGGACAGGCTGGTGAGGCAGCGGCTGAAGGTGGTGAAGCTTAATGGCAAAAGAAAAGGAAGAAATCAAAACCGACGGTTGGAAAGATACTTTTTCCGATCTTATGAACCTACTGCTTTGTTTCTTTGTCCTTTTGTATTCTATGTCGTCTGTCGACCAGGTAAAGTATGCTGAACTTGTTGCTTCACTTTCAAACAGTTTCAGTATATTTACCGGAGGTGAAAAAGCAGTTGGCGACGGACAGCTTGTCTCAAGTGGTGCGAGCCAGCTTAATAATCTCGACGATTATTATTCTGATATGGGAAAGGCAAGTGAATCAGAAAAAGAAGAAGATCCTATGTCAGAACTTGAAAAACAGCAAAAAGAGGAACAACAGAAATCCACGGAACAGTTATATAGTGATATTGTTAAAAAAGCAGAGGACAGCCGTTTACAGGACTCAATAGATGTGTCTATGGACAACAGTTATCAGTATGTTATGATTTCACTCAGCGGTGGTGTATTATTTGATTCGGGTAGTGCTGACATAAAGAAAGGTGCTGCCATGATAATAAGCAGGGTGGGTGACATACTTAAAAGTTATTCAAATAAAAGGATAAAGATAGAAGGTCACACGGATAATGTCCCTATAGGAAGTACATCGAAGTATTCGAGCAACTGGGAACTTTCAACAGCAAGAGCGACAAGTGTTTTACAGTATCTTGCACAAAAGAAAGGTTTAAATGCAAAATATCTTGAAGCGTCGGGAAGAGCAGATGTAAATCCGATAGCTGACAATAAGACCGAAAAGGGAAGATCAAAGAATCGACGCGTAGAGATAAAGATCTACAGCAATAATGATTAGGAAAGGTGCAAAAGCGATATGAAAAAAAATATTTTTAGTGTAATTATTACAGTATTGACAGTAGTAAATGTAGTATTGACAGCGATCATGTTTTTTATAATGGTTCCAACATTTAATAAAACAAACAATCTTATAACACAGGTTGCATCAGTGCTCAATCTGGAGCTTGACGGTGACTCGGACGCAAAGGGTGATGCTGATTACAAGATAAGTGACCTTGAGGACACAACGGTTTCATTTGAGTCTCAGCAGACCATAAACCTTAAGATGGGTTCAGACAACACACAGCACTATGCGATGTTATCAGGATACACGATTTCAGTAAATAAAAAGGCTGATGATTATAAGGATTTTCCTACAGATGAAGTTACGGCTAAATCATCAATATATACAGACATTGTCCGTTCAGTAATACAGTCACATTCAAAGGATGATATATCAGAGGAACTGGTAAAGAAAGAAGCTTTGCAGCAGATTCAGAAGAAGTTTAATACTAAGGCGATCGTAGGTATCACATTAACAAACTTTATGTATCAGTAGTTTTGACAAAAAATTACTTTGCTTTTTGTTAAAAATGTGTTATTATTACTATGGTTTAGAAAACTGAAATCTTGGATATCTTTTTGTGTTAGCATATACAGGGTTTTAGGTGTGAGGTGAAAATAATGGGAGATACCTTATCTCAGGAAGAGATAGATAATCTGCTCAAGGCATTTAATGATGGTGATTTAAATGCGGATGATTTTAATGACACCAAGGAAAAACAGGTAAAAAATTACGAC
>JBNMLR010000050.1:0-9656 GCA_050874945.1 Butyribacter sp.
AAGCTGCAAAGCAGCGACTGACAGCTCGCTGGCAGGTTTATGAATGTAAGAAATGCAAGGCTGAACTGTTACAAAAAGTCCGTATCAGACAAAAGTTTGAACTTTTTCAATATTGTTAGAGAGTAAAAAATTGAGATTAAATACACAAAAATAATGATAAAATACACAAAAGACAGAATATGTAATAAAATGTTATGCTGTTCAATTAAATTTTTTTCATATTTACGAAAGACTAAAAGGATAAGACATAGATTAACCGATAGTATCGTTCCGAAAAAAGTTTGTGTAAAGCCGGCATAAATCATTGACAAATATTTGTGCTGGTTTAAAATTGTATTAATGGGGAAAACGACTTTAGAGAGGAATGAGAGATGGGAAAAAAATTAAGCGAAATACAGAACGGTGCTAAAGTGCATCTGACGGCAAGTGCAGGTCTTAATACACTTGAGTTTGATACGAGCGTTGTTCAGGCAGGTGAAGGTCATATAATCGTTGAGCCGATTAAGCATAATGATAAGATTTTGAATTTTTCCAATGCAGATATTATTAAAAATGTTATTATTGAAACTGAACCGTTACCGGAGAAGTATATAAATGTCGAGGTAGGGATAACGATGCTCGACAATAAAAAATATCATATAGTCCTTTGTGATAAAGAGGGTATTCAGGTAAATAGGAGAGATGATTTCAGAGTCTATGTCGGAAGTTATGTTAATGCACAGTTAGCAAGTGTCAATGCGACTACGGAAGCTATACTTAAGGATGTTAGTATAGGCGGATTTTCGCTTGTTATAAGAAGTGAGGAAATAGATGGAATTGTCGGCTGGGTAGGTCAGCAGATAAAAGTAGTATTTTATCATGGCGGCAAAGAGCGTATTCCGATGGTATTTATAGGGGAGGTTGTCAGGGAGGAGAGCCTTGAGGACGGCAGGGTTGTTGTCGGGTGCAAGAGTCTTAGGCAGCCGTTTGGCATTGAAAAGTTTGTCGCTGAAAAGCAGCGTGATGAGCTTAGAAGAAAAAATAGTGAATAAATATGATGATACCGGATACTAAGGATAAGTGACAGTTCGGCTTTATATTTCTTAAATTTAATTAAATAATCAGTATTTCATTGTTTTTCGCCATACATATATGATATACTTTCGATATAACTTAAATAAAAGGTGGGTATTATGTAAAAGCGGATGTTTTTGATTACATATTATATTTACAGTGTGATTACCGGCAATCGGTAAATATTACATAATGCTCATAAAACAGTGAAGAAATGGAGATTATTATGAACGATAGAAATGCAAACTTATTTTTTAACAACAATGGTGAAGAAGTAGCAGTTATCACTCTCAATGATGATGAGGGAAATGAAGTTGAAGCAGCAGTTATGGCTGTTTTCCAGCTTGAGGATCAGTATCCTGATTATGAGTTTGCTGTACTTATGCCTATGGAACAGGATGAGGAAGCTATTGAGAGCGGTCAGGGAGAGGTGCTTATCTTCAGATATTTTGAGGACGAGGACGGGGATCCTAACTTTGAGCCTATTGAGGACGATGATATTGCACAGACAGCAGTTGAGACTTTCCAGTCTATGATTGACAACGGCGATATAAATATTGAATTCAGCGAGGAAGAATCAGAGGATGACGAAGAGGAGGAGCCTGCAGCTTCAGTCGGTGGAAACTCTATTGACCTTGGAGATGTTGTTGTTCATCTTGATGATTATAAATAGACTGAGTGCTATATACATAGTGTATAGACAGAGGGACATCTTTTGGGTGTCCCTTTTTCAGATAAAGAGAAACTGTATTTGTGAAAAAGATTATATTTGCACAATTTAATTGCAATTTATAACAATTTCGCAAATGTTCAGATAATATAAGGAAGTGAGGAAATACGATGAATTTTAGAACAGTTGATGAATTTGAAAAGTATAATTTTGACGAGGCACATATAAGTGGTATAGAGATTAAAAACGGTCATGTTTTTTTATATCTTGACAATGTTATGATAGCTGCTGACAATTCCTGCAACAGGGATATTCGTGAGATGCGTACTAATGACCTTGTGCTGAAGCTTCAGGACGGAGAGGTTACTTCGTTTGTGAAAGAGGGCGTAAAAGTCTACAATGCCGATGGTGTGTTCCAGAGGGAGATACCTGACGAGATAATTCCTATAGACAAGTATCAGGAAACATTTGACCTGCTTGCAGATAAATATATGCTTGAAGTGGCGGTTAAGAGAGATGAAACTACGGGTGAAAATGTTTATGAGTTTGAGATAGAATATGAGGAATTTTCGTATCTGCTAATAGTGAAAGCAAAGCATGATACGCAGGAATGGGACCGTTTTATGAATAAGGAATAAAAAGCTGCCGCCGGCAGGTCGCATAGCGGCTGTGTTCATAAGCAGGCAGCGATATTATACGGAGGACAGTTGAGAATGACATACGATGAATTATTTCAACTTAAGGGACTTGAAAAGGCAAAACTTCTTGCAGGCAAGTCTATTCTTGGCAGGGAGATTTCGGGTGCTCATGTGGTCGAGATAGTGGAGGCACAGGACTGGGTCAAGAGAGGAGAACTTATTTTTGTGAGTGGTGTCGCTTTTCGTGATGTGAAAAGGGATTTGACGGAGGCAATATGTGAACTGTCAAAAAAACAGGTGGCTGGTGTTGTGCTTGAGGTCGGACCTTATATTAAGGAAGTGACGGACGATATTATCGAGCTTGCCAATGAGCTTAATCTTCCGTTGCTGTCACTGCCTTATGAAATTCATGTTTCGGAGATAATTTCACAGATTTATTATGATAAATATAGTAAAGAGGAGACAAACAAATCTGTTGAAAGATTTATGACGGAGCTTCTTTATGAGGATGAAAAGAAAGCATTGGAGAGGCTTGAGCTTTTTAAATATAATGCAGATAAGAAGCATATTGCTGTTTATGTGAGTGCTGAGGCGGAAGATAACGGCAGTCAGACAAAATCTGCTGAGAATGTAAATGAAAACGGTGAAAGTAAGAATGAAAATACATTTGAAAACAGTGCCGTTAATTCAAAAAATGATGATATATCGGAACAGCTTTTGAAAGCGGTCAGAATGTCATTTGTCAGACAAAACCAGCTTCTCTACCTGAAAGAGGAAGATGGCGTGGCGGCGGTTATTGAGCTTGAAGCGGGTGATAAGGTTCACAGGCTGATGCGTCAGAAGAGAAAGGAAATTGAGGAAAATCTCAGATACAGCAGAAAAAATGCTTCTGTAAGCATGGGAATAGGAAAAGTATTTATGGGAGCGGCTTCTATTAAAAAGAGTGTTACCGAAGCGAGAAAAGCGAACAAAGTTATAAAGACGGATGGTGAGACGGGAAATCTCAGATATTATGATGAGATAGGAATATACAGGATATTCTTTAATCTGTCCGATGATAAGGTACTACGCAATCTTTTAACGGAGACGCTCGGAGCGATTATGCAATATGACGATGAAAATGGAAGTGACATGGTTCACACATTGGAAGTTTTTCTTGAACAGGGATGCAATATAGCAGCGGCAACAGATGCTCTTTATGTGCATAGAAATACCGTGAAGTATCGCATAAAAAGAATAGAGGAGATAATGAATATTGACCTTAAAGATGTGACAGTGCAGTTTAATCTGCGGCTTGCATTTAAGATAATGCACTATCTTGGATGATTGTAGTCTGGTGTGGTATGGCAGGCAGTGTTGATTTTGAGGGTGAAAAAAGCGGCTTGTCCACAATGGACAAACGAGTGCAAAATACTTTGTATATTATGGCTATATGAAACTAACCTGCATGATGATATTATATGTTCAACAAAAAACAAAGCAGACAACCAAAGGCGGTTGAGTAATGACAAATGCCTTAGTTGTCTGCTTTTTTATACTATTAAGGAAGTTGCAGAGCGGATTGCAAATATCCGCTTGAAATACAATGAATGGAGGGATAAGATGAGCAGTAATTTTGTTATGCCTAAGCAGATTATTTCAGGTGCCGGAGCATTAAATGATGCAAAAGATGTTTTTAAGAAAGCCGGAAAGAAAGCACTTATCGTTTCCGGTAAGGTTATGGAGAAAGTCGGGAATGTCGCAAAGGTAACAAAAATTCTTGATGAATTGTCGATAGAATATGCCATTTATACGGATATAACGGGAGAGCCTACCGATGTGATGATTGAGGGCGGCTTAAAAGTTTATAAAGAAGAAAATTGTGATTTTCTTATCGGACTTGGCGGCGGCAGTCCGCTTGACTCAATGAAAGCGATTGCGGCACTTGTCACAAATCCCGGAAAAATTCCTGATTATATGGGAAAGATTATCACAAATGAAGTACCGCCGATGATAGCAATTCCGACCACGGCGGGGACAGGTTCAGAAGCGACATGGTTTACCATTATCACGGACAGCGAGAAAGATATAAAAATGCTTCTCAAAGGGCCTGTGCTTATGCCTGATGTTGCGATTATTGATTACACATTTACACTGACCTCTCCTAAATCGGTGACAGCGGCACCGGGACTTGATGCACTCACCCATGCGATAGAGGGTTATACCTCAAGAAAGGCTCAGCCGCTTACAGACACATTTGCAATATCTGCGGTAAAGAGGATTTTCAAGTATCTTCCGATTGCATACAATGACGGAAGTAACGAAGAAGCAAGAGAGCAGATGGCACTTGCGGCACTTGAGGCAGGAGTTGTCATCAACAACTCATCAGTTACCATCGTTCATGGAATGAGCAGACCTATAGGTGCATTGTTCCATGTGCCGCACGGAATGTCAAATGCAATGCTTATGAAAGAATGTTTTTCATTTGCACTTGACGGAGCATACGAAAGATTTGCAGACCTCGGCAGAGCCATTAAGGTTGCGGCAGAGACAGACAGTGACAAAGAAGCGGCAGAAAAGTTTCTTGATGCCGTTGAAAATATCTGTAAAGTCTGTGAAATTCCTACACTTGAGGAATATGGAGTTGACAGGGAAAAATTCTTTGCATCTGTTGATAAGATGGCGGATGATGCGCTGGCAAGCGGAAGTCCCGGAAATACGATTAAAGATGTTACAAAAGATGATGTATTAAAAATATATGATGCTTTGTGGAAATAAAAGTTAAAGGCATAAGATTTGTGCAGAAAAGAGGTATATTATGAGAGATATGACAAAGGAAGAGATTAAATCATTAGATAAAGAGCACGTATTACATTCATGGAGTGTTCAGGGAACGCTTGACCCTATGGTAGTTACAAAAGCAGAGGGAATTTATTTTTATGATGCCGACGGCAACAAATATTATGATATGAGTTCACAGCTTGTAAACTTAAATATCGGTTATGGTAATGAGAAAGTCGCAGATGCAATAGCAGAGCAGGCTCACAAGCTGCCGTTTATCGGACCGGGTTATGCCGTTGATGTAAAATCAGAGCTTGCAAGAAAGATTATTGAGCTTGCACCTGATAATATGGGAAAAGTATTCTTTACATTAGGCGGTGCAGATGCAAATGAAAATGCGTTGAAGATAGCAAGGCTTTATACGGGAAGAAATAAGGTGTTCAGCCGCTATCGTTCATATCACGGTTCAACAATGGGTGCAGGAAATCTTACAGGTGAGCCTAGAAGATTTAACTGTGAGACAAACGGTGTGTCAGGATATATTAAATTTTTCGACCCGTATATCTACAGAGAGCCTATAGAATTTAAGTCAGAAGCAGAGGCAACAAAATATTATCTTGCAAAACTCAGAGAGCAGATAATCTATGAAAATCCTGAAACAGTAGCAGCTATCGAATGTGAAACAATCACCGGTTCAAACGGATGTATCATTCCTCCTGACGGTTATCTTCAGGGAATAAGAGATATATGCGACGAATTTGGAATAATGATGATTTGTGATGAAGTCATGATGGGCTGGGGCAGAACCGGAGAATATTTTGCATTCCAGAACTGGGATGTAAAACCTGACCTTGTATCGTTTGCAAAAGGTGTAACCTGCGGATATGCACCGCTTGGAGGTGTAATCGTGTCAAAGAAGATTGCAGAATACTTTGACGACCATAAACTTCTCTGCGGACTTACATATTCAGGACATCCGCTTTCATGTGCGGCAGGTGTCGCAACACTTGATGTATATAAAGAAGAAAAACTCGTTGAAAATTCAAAAGCAATGGGAAAGATACTCGGAGAAATCCTTGAAGAATTAAAGAGAAAACACCCATGTGTAGGTGATGTACGCTATAAGGGACTGTTCTCAGCACTTGAACTTGTAAAGGACAAGGCAACAAAAGAGCCACTTGTTGAGTACAACTCAGACCCGGATAATACAATGGGTAAGATAATCGGTTCACTTAAGAAAAAAGGATTTTCTACATATTCACATGAAAACTGCATAATCGTTGCACCTCCGCTTATCATAAAAGAGGACGAACTCAGGGCAGCGATGGATATTATGGACGAGGTGCTTGGTGAAGTAGATAAAATGATATAAACATAAGTTGATTTTTTTATAAATTGCGTTTAATATAAAAAGAGTGTGGTTGTGCCACACTCTTTTTACATATGGGGAAAGATTAAAATTAACAAATACAGTTAAGCATTTATTGGGTGCTGAGCTGATAAAAATATAAAATAACAGTATTATAGATTAAGTGACAGGAGGAAAAAATTTATGACATTTATCGAAAAAATTGAAAGCATACTTCCGGAGATTGACATTGAAACAGGTCTTATGTACTGTGGAGATGACGAGGAACTTTTTGAGGAGGTTGTTGGGGAGTTTGTCGAGGGAGAAATGACAGCTTCTATTGAGAAAAATTTTAAAAATCAAAATTGGAAAGATTACCAGATTGAAGTTCATGCAGTTAAGGGAACAAGTCTTACAATAGGTGCTCAAAAACTCCATGAGGAGGCTACAGATATTGAGCAGTCGGTCAAAAATGGTGATGTTGATTTTGCATTGAAGCATCACAGAGAATTTATGGAGCATTATGAAGATGTTTTGGAAGGACTTAAAAAATGTATAGAGTGATGATTGTTGAGGATGATGATGTTATAGCAGGGACGGTTAAAAAGCATTTGGAACAGTGGCAGTATGATGTGCATATAGTATCGGATCTGTCAAATGTCATGGGAGAATTTACCGATTATTCCCCGCATATTGTTCTTATGGATATAAAACTTCCGTTTTACAATGGTTATCACTGGTGCAGTGAGATACGAAGAGTGTCAAAACTTCCTATTATGTTTTTATCATCGGCATCCGACAACATGAACATAGTTATGGCTATGAATATGGGGGCAGATGATTTTATTGCAAAGCCGTTTGACCTTGATGTGCTCACGGTAAAGATACAGGCACTTATAAGAAGAAGTTATGACTTTTCAGTGGGCAGCAGTGTCATATCACATAGAGATGCAATGTTAAATCTTACAGATGCGACCCTTAATTATAAAGATGAACAAATAGAGCTTACAAAAAATGAGCTTAAGATTTTACAGACACTTATGGAAAATAAGGAAAAGATAGTATCAAGAGATGACCTTATGGCAAAAATCTGGGAGAGTGATGATTACATAGATGAAAATACGCTTTCAGTCAATGTGAACAGACTTAGAAAAAAACTTAAGGAAATCGGACTTGATGATTTTATAATGACAAAAAAAGGGCTTGGATATAAACTGGTGCAATAAAAATTAAATCTTTTATAAATTGAGCATGAATGTGCTGTCGAAAGTGTAGGTGTATTCAATGTATCAATTATTCATTGCACCAGGTTAGAATGGAAAATATTATGAAGATATTTGTATCATATATAAAGACAAATGTATTATGGGTTGTTTTTTGTGCAGTTCTTATATTATTTCAAATGGTATTTATGCAGCTTTCAGGGATGAAACAAAATGACTGTATATATGGAGTTGTTCTTGAGAGTATGGTGTTTATAACAGTCTTTTTTATTGGCTTTATAAATTATCTTATCAAATATAATAAGCTTAAAAGAACGTCATTGCTTGATATGGATGAGCAGTTGGATATGCCTGAAACTTCAGACTGCGTAGAGCAGTTGTATCAGGAAATCGTAGAAAATCAGATAATAAGCCGCAAAGAAATAAAAGCGGATAAAGATAAGACGGACAGCGAAATGTTGCAATATTACGGGATGTGGGTGCACCAGATAAAGACACCGATAGCCGCAATGCGTCTTTTATTGCAGACTGATATATCTGAATTTGAAGCCGATAACGAAAATAATAGTAAAGAAAATATGAATGCCGCTGAATTAGAAAAAGAATATAAAGAAAATATAAATGCCGCTGAATTAGAAAAAGAATATAAAGAAAATATAAATGCTGTTGAATTAAAAACTGAATATAAAGAAAATATAAATACTGCCGGATTGGAAACAGAATATGCAGATACAGATAACAAAGAGGATGAATTAGAAAAGATATATCTGGGTTTTGGTGAATTAAAAAAAGAATTGTCAAATGAACTTTTTCAGATAGAACAGTACACGGAAATGGCACTTCAATACCAGCGTGTGCAATCAGAAACAAATGATTTTGTACTTGAAAAGGTAAAACTTGACAAAGTGATAAGAGAGTCGATAAGAAAATATGCAAAGATATTTATAAGAAAAAAACTTGCCATGAATTATGATGGAACAGACATAACGGTTATGAGTGATGAAAAATGGCTTGGATTTATAATAGAACAGCTTTTATCAAATGCGGTTAAATACACAAAATCTGGAAGTATAACAATAAATGTCGGAATGAACACATTAAAAGCAGATGCGTTAAATAATGTTGATAAAGAAGAACTAAAAGATAAAAATTGTGAAAATGTTTTTGACAGAATTGAAAAAAGAGTTGAAAAAGGAAATAAAAGCAGGATAATTTTTGTTGAGATTGCAGATGAGGGTATAGGTATAAGTGCAGAGGACATACCGAGAGTATTTGAGAAAGGATATACAGGTTATAACGGACATGAAAATAAAACATCAACCGGCATCGGACTTTATCTGTGCAAACAGGCAGCAGATAAACTAGGACACCGATTGGAGATAGAGTCGGAGGAGAAAAAAGGAACAAAAGTGAGAGTGTATCTTAAAGTGTCAGATACCAAGCTCTGAAACAACGGATTTAAGGTGTTCAACTTTACTTTGGCAAACTTCAATGATAATATAGTGTTATATAATGATGTTGAGGATTGTTGCACGAAGCACTATTCATACAATATTTAGATAATAAATCTGTTATTAACATCTGCATATTGTATGGATTATATTTAATGCGGCAGCACCTATGCACAAAAAATGTGTGCAGAAATGAGGTTTTTATGGCAAGAACGGTAAGTATAGGAAACCAGAATTTTGAAAAAATGATACAGAGGAACTGTTTTTATGTAGATAAAACGGGATTTATAAAGGAATGGTGGGAAAACGAAGATGAGGTTACGCTTATAACACGCCCGCGTCGTTTTGGAAAAACATTAAATATGAGTATGCTGAACTGTTTTTTCTCAAATAAGTATGCGGACAGAGGGGATTTATTTGAGGGACTTGAGATATGGGAAGATGAGAAGTATCGTGAAATTCAGGGAACATATCCGGTGATATTTTTAGTTTCGCAAAAATAAAGCAGACAAC
>JBNMLR010000051.1:0-9593 GCA_050874945.1 Butyribacter sp.
CGACACCAGAAATGTCTATTTCCATATTTATATTTTAAATTTGCATGTCTCTCAAATATCATCAATGTACTTTTTCCCTTTAGATATCCCATAAAATATGAAACACTCATTTTGGGTGGAATTTCAACAAGCAAATGAATATGATCCGGACATACTTCTCCTTCTATAATATTTACACCTTTTCTTTTACAAAGCATTATAATAATATCGCGAATATCTTCTCTTAACTTTCCATACGCTACCTTTCTTCTATACTTTGGTGCAAAAACTATATGATACTTACAATTCCATGTAGTATGTGATAAACTGTTATTGTTGTTCATACAGACAACCTCCTTTGTTTTTTAATGTGGTTGGCAGACCATCATTATTATAACAAAGGAGCTTATCATTGCACATCGCTTAAGCTCTTTCCACCACCCGCATAGCAGGTGGTTTATTTATTTGCTGCATTCCATTTCTCCTCCAAGAGAAACTACATTTCGCAAATGAGGCCTCTAGGCCTATACAAAAAAAATATACAGAATTAAAAATTTATTTCAATTCCGTATATTCCAAAATTATTTTCCCAAGAAGATTATTTTCTTGTCAGACCAGATAGAATTATTTTCATACTCAAGTTCTATATCTTTCATTTTAGCTTCTTTTGGGACTTCATATGTAATACTTCCGCTTATCTCTCGTCCCCCTGAAACTTCCTGTAACAAAAAGCTTTCATCTGAACCATCAAGATATTCCTGATCATATTTTTTGTTGTTCACATAACAGCCAAATGAACCCGGATAACTGTCTGAGTTTCCTGTATTTTTAAATGTAAAATAGAATTTAACATATTTATAACCATCTTTTGGCTGTATAAACTGATTGTTTGATTTGTATTTTTCCGCACCCATATATGCAATCTCAAAATCCCCAAACTCTACAACATCACCGGGATGAAACCTGTTATCATCCGTTTTGCCTTTGCTTTTACTACTTTTTTGCTTTTTACTGTTTTTGCTTTTTGAACTATTTTTACTTTTTGAACTGCTTTTATTCTTCTTTTTATCTTTAGATGTACTTTCTGAACTTTTCGTTACACTTCCTACTTTTTTTGACTCATTTTTCGTATCATCATTCCCAGAATTTGATGCCGCCGCAATTATAAACACCGCTATAACTACAATAACTATCCACTTGCCTTTTCCTTTTTTCCCTGTTGTTCTCATAGAAGTCTTCTCCTTTTCATGTAATTATAATTATCATAGGTGTTTGCAAAACTGTCTTTATCTGTAATTAAATTGTGTAAATATAACACAACATACAATTAGATTTGCAACCACCTATGATTATCAACTTTTATCTATCAGGCTATTTTATTTTACATAAAAAAGTTTCTATTTTGGTGTGCCGGCAGCATACATTTCATTTTTCAGACATTTTCAATTTTTATATAATGAATAGGCACTAATAAATAACCATACAATAAACAGGCATCTGTTACAACCAAACACATTTCGACAACTACAACATTTAATAAACATCGGCATCATTTAATGATTGTCTTCAGATAATTTTCTAATTCTACTCCCGCACCAAAAATCACTAGACTTAAGATAACTCTTGAAAACATCTTTACAACACTATCCATATCTTTATAAATCGGCATCCTGTTATACCAGTTTTTGTAATTTCCTGCTATGACTACGGTCGAAAATACATACATAAACGCCGCAACACATTCATACATAACAGCCTGCGTATTTCCCTTACATTCCTCAAATCCTGTAGCCACAACTATTACCAACAATACATAAACACACACTCCTATTATCTTTTTCCACAAAGCTCCACTTCTAAATCCCGGCATTTTTGAATAATCATAATCCCTGTTTACAGATGTTGTATCCTGTTTACCCATGATTTTATAGGCATTGTTTGTAAATCTGCCCGCATTTTCATTTAATTTCGCATCATAATGTATGTAATTTTTCATAAGTTCTTCATATGCCTGCCAAGCCGTCTGAAACCTGTTTTCTGGTGATATATTTATACATTTTTGTATAAATTCCTTATAATCATAACATATACATTTATTTCCCTCAGGCATTTTTCCCGTAAGCATTTCATGAAAAACGACACCAACAGAATATATGTCACTCCGTATATCAGTCTGCATAAATCCAAACTGCTCCGGTGCCGCATAGCCCGCCGTTCCCAAAATCGTTGTATCTTTTGTTCTGCCCTCTTTCGTTTTCCTTGAAATCCCAAAATCTATCAATTTAACTACATTGTCACTTGAAATCAGTATATTTTTAGGTGTTATATCCCTGTGAACAATATTTAATTTCTCAAGTTCAGATAAAACTTCAAAAAGCTGACAAGTATAGTCTAAGGCATCCTCTTTTGTTATATTTTTATTTTCAATCTTGTCCGCAAGAATATCTCCGCTTATATATTCCTCGATAACAACAGCCTTATTTTCAATCTTAATAATATTTTTTACTGCTGCCAGATGTCTGTTTTTTATATATTTAAGACTTTCATATATTGAAATATTCTCAATTTCTATCTCTTTTAAAACAAATATTTTGTTAGAATTTTTCTGCCTGACAAGCCATGTTTTTCTATCGTTATTTTCACCAAACAGTGCAATTTTCTCATATTGCTCATTTAAAAGTGCTGTTTTCAGATTTATATCTTCCATAATACTCCTTATTTTATCTTACAAATGCTTATAGTCACGAATTTTCGTTGTACTTATGTTAAATATGGTATCATTTAATAATTTCAGATGCAACAGTGCAAAAAGAAGTTTACAATTAATTCTATTTAAATTATTATATGATGTAAGTGTCAAAAGCAAACATTTTATTTTCGGAGATAACATATATGAAAAATTATAAAAAAACGGATAAATTATTGGATATATTAAAAAAATCGCCTACCGTAGACGATTATATAGAAAATGAGAACGACAATCTTGTAAACATGACTCTTTCGGAATATTTGAATAAAATACTTTCGGACAGAAATCTAAAAACAAGCGACCTTGTAAAACTCACGGGACTTGACCGTACATATACATACCAGATAATGTCAGGCAGAAAAAATCCGTCCAGAGATAAAGTTATCGCCATCTGTTTTGCACTTAATATGTCATTTGAAGATACCCAGCAGCTTTTAAAAGCCACCGGGTACCCTATTTTATATGCCCGTTTCCAGCGTGACAGCATAATAATATTTGCATTGCAGCACAACGCATCACTTACAGATACAAATGAACTTTTGTATGATTATAATTTTGATACGCTGACTTGAAGCACTAATCTGCAAGCTGAAGATTTATTGCTGCCTTGACAACTTTGCCATTTTTCACTTTAATATAATCAGCATAATCTTTATATCCGACCAATTTTTTTGCAAATTGTTTCTTAGTTGCCTTGTATATCCATTTCTTATCTTCAACAGTGGCTCCCGCAACTTTTTCCGACCACGCCCTTGTTTTATTACCTATATATAATTTAGTATTTTTTGTAATCTTAGCTGTTTTTGTCTTACTTCTCCAAACAATATCTCCGTCAGATGTTCTGTGATTATAATAGTATATTTTATTATTTTTTACTTTAACAATCTGTATAAATTTTCCATTTCCACCTAAAACATTTATACCCAACTGCTTAGGACTGTAATATTTCTTTGATGCAGTTTTTACTTTATACGTTTTTCCTAAATCATCTTTTACTGTTTTTTCAAATTTATAATAAACACTTTCATTAATTTTCTTACCGTTATGTGTATATTTAAAATCATCGCAATAATATTTATCAATCTGTTTAGCTTTACCTGATTTTGTCATCTTATAAACATAATATCCAAAAACAGATGCCCCACCACTGCCATAACTGACAATATACTTCTTTCCTTTTATATATCCAATATCATTACCTGCTGCTCCGGTATCAACAACCTTACCGTTTTTATATGTGTAAACATAATACATTGCTCTTGCTCCTCCTGCAAGGCATACCACCAATTCATCAAGTCCATCCTTATTAAAATCGTAATACTGATATGTATAAGTATCCCACTTTTCCTTATTACTGTTAAGTTTTTTAACTAATTTTTCATACGCTTTCTTTGCCTTTGTATTCTTTGATGCCGCATCAGTTTTCACAGGGCTTGCTATTGAAGTTGCAAGAACTGCTGACGCACATACAACCGCCATTATCTTTTTCATTATCTTACTTCTCATATTTCAATTCCTCCGTTGCTATTTTTACCTTTGATTTTTAAGATATATAAATGTTTTTTAACTCCTTTGGCATTTAATATAATACATATTTTTAACGGCAATATATGATAATTGTAATAAACTCACCATTTTTTGTAGTATTTTACATTATTTTCTTTGATTTTTTCAAAAAAAGAAGTTCCATTTTTGATTTTTGCTACCTCAAAAACAAAACTTCCTTTATTATAATTTTTTCGCTCCCGCTTGGTTATTATTTAAGTTTTCCATACTCTGCATCTGTCACGGCTTCGCACCATTCATTTGACGTTTCCTCGCCCGGTACTTCTACTGCAAGATGACTGAACCAGCTATCCGGTGCTGCTCCATGCCAGTGTTTTACTTCTGCCGGAATGTTAATGCAGTCACCAGGCTTAAGCTCGATCGCTTCTTTGCCCTCTTCCTGATAATATCCGCGTCCTGCCACGCACACAAGTATCTGACCGCCGCCACTCTTAGCGTGATGGATATGCCAGTTGTTTCTGCATCCCGGCTCGAATGTTACATTGAAAATTCCCACCTGACTTGTTGATACAGGTGCAAGATAACTTTGTCCGATAAAATATTTTGCAAATGCGTCATTTGGCTCACCGATTGGGAATACCATCTGCTTTGCATGAGCTCTCATTGCTTCATCCTCGTATGGCAAATCTCCCTCGCCATTGCTCCAAACTTCCTTTGCAAGATTAAATACTGCCCAGCCTTTTGGCCAGCCTGCATAAAAAGCAACATGAGTTATGATTGCTGCGATTTCTTTCTGTGTCACACCGTGGTCCTTTGCATTCTGCAAATGGAATTTTAATGAAGAGTCAGTAATTCCTGAAGCCATAAGTGCTACCACTGTTATAATACTTCTTGTTTTTACATCTATATCCTGATTGTTCCAGTTCTCACCGAAAAGAACATCATCATTAAAATGTGCAAACTCAGGAGCAAACTCTCCGAGTGCATTTCTTCCTGCTGTCTGTACTATCTTAGCCATAAAAACCTCCTTAAATTTCCTTAATCCAATCAGCTATTTCCTGTTTTGTCGCTCTGTTTAAAAGTTTTCCCTCTACTATTTCAGCGTTTGGAGCTGATGGCTGTAATTCCTTAACCGTGTTGCCAAATCCGCTTCCGCCTGATGTTGCAAACAGAATAATCTTTTTGCCTGAGAAATCATATTTTTCCAAAAATGTGTTTACAATAGTTGGTGCGACATACCACCAGATAGGAAATCCTAAAATAATCTCATCATACTGACTCATGTCAATATCATTGTCCTTGATTTCAGGTCTTATCTTCTTATCTTTCATCTCGACGCTGCTTCTTGATTTTTTATCCATCCAGTTGAGGTCTGCCTTTGTGTATGCCTCTTTTGGAGTAATCTCACAAATATCATAACCGCCTGCTTCTGCTATCATATTTGCAACTTTTTCTGTCGTTTTGCTTGCACTAAAATAAGCTACTAATCTTTTCATTATAATAATCCCTCCTAAAATATTTACATCAGATAATTCCAAAATCGCATAACAATGTAAAAATCCGTGGCATAATTTAGCATCAAAATACCTTTTACCACAGCAACATAATGTATTATCACAATCCTGCAATATCTAACAGATGCATAAGTGCTGTTAATTCTTCAAAAATTATTATATATCTATTATAAAGCCTTGTATTCCATTATGTCTAATACTTATATTGTATATCTTGTTATGCTTTTTAGGCATAATCAAAACAACTGATACATTATATCACTGACTGGCACAACACACTAGTGCCAATCCTGTGAGCGGGCATAGGCATTGATTTCCTCTATAAAACGACTTGTCGCAGGTGAATACGGGATATTTCTCCGCCATGCGATAACAGTACTTGTCTCAATCTCAGGATATAATCTCCTCTGCACGACAACATCCCTGCTCCAATATCTTGCTGCCCCCTCAACTGATACCGGATAGCCAAGTCCATGAAGTGCCATCACCCCTGCATTCGTTCCGAGATTACTTGTAAACGCAATATCCAGCCTGTCAAAATCTTTTCCAAACCAGTTTGCAAGTTCACTCTGCACATTTGTGCGTTCCGGCAGGATAAGTGGAAGTTTTAGCAAATCGTCTTTTGTAATAAACTCTTTTGCCGCAAGCGGGTCATCTGCTCTCACCGTCAAAACCCAGTGGTCACTTCCTTTTATTCTTATATACTCAAATCCCTCCGTATTTACAGGTTCAAGAAACAAAGCTATATCTATAAGTCCTTTGCTCATCAGCTCTGAAATGTTGTCCGCCGTTCCCGTATGTATCGCAAATTGAACCATAGGATATTTTGTTTTGTATGAACTGCATATCTCAGCCAAAATCTCGACAGCCATAAATTCCCCACAACCAATAGTAATCTTTCCCTCTATCGACTCATTATCGCCCTTAAATTCACTGACAATCTTGTCCTCAAGGTCTACGATTTCCAATGCACGCCGCTTTAATAACTGTCCCTCACTCGTCAGGGTAATGCTGTGTCCGCCACGGTCAAAAAGTTTCGCTCCAAGTTCATCCTCAAGTGCCGCAAGCTGTCTTGAAAGTGTCGGCTGTGTAATATTTAACTGATGAGCCGCTTTCGTAAAACTCTGTTCTTTTGCCACCGTTAAAAAATAACGCAATACTCTTAAATCCATATCTTACTCCCACAATAAAATTTTTTATACCTTAACATTTCCATTTACATCTACTGTGTGACATACTACGATTTCATTCCCATACAAAATATGAAAATCCTATAAAATTTAGTTATCTGTGCGCAGTCTATGAGCAAACATCAGTCCCGTAATTGCAAATCTGTATTGCCGCACCGTTTTCCATCACCGAAAAACCATGTTTCACATAAAAAGGTACATTATTTTTATCCTCAGGCATCCCCTCAATATATAAAAAATCTTTGTACTTTTCTTTTATATATTCTATCATCCTGCCTGCAATGCCCTGTCCCTGATAATCAGGATGTACCAGCACATAATGAATTTGAGCAAGCATCTCAGTATCATCAAGTACCCTTGTCAGACCGACAAGTTTATCACTATCCCATACCGTGAGAACCGTTGAAGAATTTATAAGTGCTTTATATAAACGCTCCGGATAATTTCCCGAAACCCAGCCTACAGATAAAAATAAACTTTGAACATGCTCCTTTGTAAATATTTTTTCCTCTGTATATTTTAACATAATCTTAAAACCTCTCTTTTTGTTTTTGTTAGAAATATGCCAAACTACCTAATTCCATAATCACATCTCTGGCATTGTGACATTTCATTTGTACTGTCTTTCTTATAAAAAATACCCGACCATCTGCATATACTCTGCAATATCGGTACAACCGATTTTCCTTTTTCAGTAAGTGAATATTCCACTCTCGGCGGAATTTCATCATATGACTTTCTGGCAACTATACCATCAGATATTAAGTCTTTCAATGTTGCCGCAAGCACCGCATCCGTGATATTAAACATTTCTTTTCGTATCTCACTGTAGCGGAGTTTTTCATTTGCAGACAAAACACATATAATTCTTGATTTCCATTTTCCTCCAAACACGGCAAGTCCGTATTCAAGCGGACACCTTATATCATCTTCAAGTTTTTTCTTATATTTAGGCAAAAAAATCCCCCCAGTCTATTTTAATGTACTATCGAAATCTTATAAACGAAGAATTTCGAGATGAAATTTTGATATTCAATGATATTTTCAAAATCATCTTAATTATAGCCTGAGGGTAATATTTTTTAAAGTTACTATTAAATTTATTAGTGGTTTTAGATTTCTTTTTTATTGTCTGCTCCCGGAGTTGTAACAATCACTTTCTCAGGTGAAATTATAAGTGCTCCCTTTGCAGTAGCCGCACCATTAAACGTCTTTTCTACCATTGCCTTAAATGTATTTACAATCTCACCATCTGCAACATATTCTGCCTTACCCTTAATCTGATAGCCCTCAAGGCTTTCGGCATCATATGCAGAAATTGCAATCTTTCCGTCATTTGCCTTGATATTTTTTAATGTTGTCTCAAGAAATACATCTCCAACAACAAGTTTTCCATCCTCTGTAACATCCTTAAATGCCACAGGAACTACATTAGGCTCACCATCCGCACAGGTTGCAATATCCCACATTCCGTTTTTTAATACTTTAATTACTGACTCATTCAACATTTGACTACCTCCATTTTCTGAACTTTTTTATCAAGCTCATAATAATGGATTTACTTTTAATTTTAAATATATTAGCAAATTTATAAGTCACTAATAAATTTGATAGTTTACCTTTTCCCAACTATAGTCTGATAAAAAATTTATTCATATCTTACCGATTTACAAACACGCAGCCGATAACCTTTTTATTACTTCTTTCACATATTCCTCCGACTTTGATACCTTTTTGGCAATTTCAGGTATAGGCATATTACAATCATTATATGCCTCAATTTGCCCTTCAATTTTCCCTTCGTCTCTCGTTTCTTCAAATACTCTCCACATACTGTCGCCCTCCTTAAACAAATTATCAAAATCCAAATCACATCTTGCCGCTCCTGCTACGGTATTCAAAACATTCTTGTCTACCTTATGTTCTATACTATATTTTATTGCCTCTTCTCTCAATTCCCCTGTACCCTTGTTTTTATTAAGTAATATTCCAAACAGATTAAACAAGTCTCGATTATTAACATTATGAAATAATAAATCATTTTGTCTGGCTTCTACCAATTTCATCTTATAGTCATTAACTATATTTTCCATTTCTTTTGGTATCGTCATCATCTGTTTTAATGATAATGCACCATCCCATTCCTTTTCTCCATAATACACAACAATCGTAACAACCGGTATAAATCTGTCTTCTTTTTTCATGCCTGATAAAAATTCGTCTGTTGTTAATCCTTTTTTCTTTTTAACCTCTTTTTTTATATCACCATATTGTTTTCTGTATGAACCGTAATCATATCCCATAATCCTTAACGGCATTGCATAATGAATATGCTCCTGTCCCTCAATTCCTAACAACACAAACTCTATACCCGATATTGTTGATTTTTTTCTTATCTTGATATTGTCTCTTATTGCTTTTATACTTTCCGTATAAGTTCCATAATTCTCTACATTCGATACATCTGTATCAACATCATTTAATTCATAAGATTTTATTATCTGTTTCCCACCAAACAATACTGCATTAAATAAATCTGCAAATTCCTCATTTGAACTCCAATAATTTTTTACAATAATATCCGGTTTCAACCTGTTTTTTGCATCCCCCATAATCGATTTTTCCCTTTCCTATTCCTATATTATAATTTATCCC
>JBNMLR010000052.1:0-9543 GCA_050874945.1 Butyribacter sp.
CTATCAAAAGAGGATTTTACATATGAATGAGAAATTTTTCTTAAAACTGCTTGAACTTTCCGCAGCACACGCAAAACGCAGCCAGGCGATTTTTGAAAGGCTTAATCTTTCAAATGCACAGCCAAAGGTTTTGTATATACTCAGAGAGACAGATGGATACACCCAGAAAGAACTTGCCTCTATCTGCAGAATAACTCCCCCATCTATGACATCCATACTTAATAACATGGAAAAAGCTGATTTTATATATCGCGAAAAAGTATTAACTGCAGGTCAAAAACACGCACATAAAATTTATCTTACGACAAAAGGGAAAAAAACTGCTGAAAAAGTTTATTCCGAATTTGAAAAACTTGAAGAATTATGTCTTAATGGTTTCTCGGAAAAAGAAAAACTTCAGGTATTTGAAATTTTTGACAAAATAATTAAAAATCTTTCATAACGATAAAAATATCGTTAAACATTTATATCTTGTATAACTCTGTATTAAAAACAATAAGCCGTATTCTAAATATCATTATCATTTAGAATACGGCTTATTTATTTCACTTAATATATCTTTACAATCTGGTAATATATCCTGTATAATCTTTCCACTTTCTATTTTTTCATATATGAATAATATCCGTCTTTTTCTTTTCGCACTGTCATATTAACATCCGAAGTTTTATCTCCCTTTTCTCTAAATTTAACATTTATCTCCGACAGCTTTATATCCTTTTCAGACTGCTGTTTCTTTGTCATATGAGCCGTAAACATAAACTTTGTTCCCGATTTACATACAACTTTTGCTTTTTTATTTTCTTTCCAATTGCTGTCCTTGTCAGATAAAACTGTTTTTTCTATCGATATACCGGCATTTGTCTCTTTAACATTGCAAATATATGTGTCTCCATCACCAGCTTTGCCAAATTGCAATATAAATTGAATTTTTGTTGTCTCTCCGTCTTTTGTTGCATAAACTTTTAATTTCTGCTTTTTGTTAGTTCTTATTTCTGTGCCATCAGCACAATCGTCCCCACTTTTAGCCGAACCGCTGTTTTTTTCCTCCGTTTTATCATAATCTGCACTTACTCCATCATCTGTCTCACTCTTTTTATTTTTCTGCGTGCCTGATACAGCCCCATCATATCCTAACACCGTGTCCTGCGACACACTGGTTCTTATCCCGTCAGAGTCCTGCATATCTTCCTCTGTTATCTCAGGATTAAAGATATGTATATTTTCTGATATATCATTTGCCCCTCTCTTATCCGCAGAACCATCAGCCTTGCTTTTATCCGAATTGTTTTCTATAAGCTGCCCTGTCGACCTTAAATCATTTTTATATGATTTTTTCGGTTTTTCATATACAAGTAATGCACAACCTATGACTGCTGCGGCTGTCCCGATGGCAAATACCGTTTTTGCATATTTTTTTAATCTCTTTTTTCTAAGAGTTCCGCTTTTTATATTTTCTGAATAGTCCTCTGCTTCTTTTAGCATTTCTTCCGAAACGCCGCCTATGGCATACATCAGCTTTTCCGCCTTTTTTTCACTCAAAGTACCGCCTCCTTTTCAAGCCATACGGCAAGCTGTTTTCTCATTCGGCTAAGTATCGATTTGACCGTACCCTCTTTTATCTCCAGTTCCTCAGCGATTTCCTTAATATCCATAACATAGAAATATCTTTTCAAAAAGACTGCACGGTTTCTCTTAGTCTGTTTCCACAAAAATTTTTCTATCGACTCCGTAAGAAGTTTATATTCCATGTCTTTCTCCACCGTCTTTCCGTCAGTTATACATTCATTAAGTTCCTCTATCGCAATGTTCACATTATTCCCTCCTCTTTTTAATGCGTGCATATCCCTATACCTGTTCAGCGACAGATTTCTCACTATCTTTGCAAGAAATGTACTAAGCACTGACGGACGGCTCGGCGGAATTGTATTCCATGTCCTTAGCCATGTATCATTTACACACTCTTTTGCGTCTTCCTCATCATGCACAATACGCTCTGAGATACTAAAACAATAACGGTCGTATTTTTCAGACATTTGGCTGATACCGTTTTCATTTCTGTCCCATATCAACTGTACAATTTTATCGTCCTCCATATATCTCCTTTTTTTCTTCAACTCTGTTTACTGCTCCCATAAATATCGGAAATCCGTCATTTGTTGAAACTATTATAACAAACGGTCTGTTACAGTTCATTGTGACTTTTTCCTTTTTCCCGTCTGCCGATGCACCGCACAGACCAAGCTCAGTATATGATGCCATATTGCACCCGTTTTCGTCAATCGTCAGGCTGCTCTTTTGTTTTGCCCCGCCGACATACATTCCGCTTTCAGATTTATTGTCTCCATCCGATGCAGACAGATTAGAAAAATCTGCTTTTTTGCGGTTAAATATATTTTTCACACCCATATCCTGCATTAATGGCTTTAATTCAAGTTCACCCGTAAAACTCAATTTAGGAATTGATAAACTCACTATTTTAGAATTATCCCATTTTTTATTGAATGTATTGCACAGTGAAATCATCTGCTTTGCATCTTTTTTATTTATGAGTTTGTCTGCTGCCACATTTTTCTTTGGCATTATTATATTCATGTTTGCATCTGTCATCGGTATCGAAACCGCCTGATACCTGTCATTCTCAGCATAGGCATAAGCATATTCCGAATTTAAAAAGCTGCATTTTTCCTTATCAATCTTTTCCTCCTCGGTGGTATTACCGCAGGTGTATGCTAACTGACCGTAGAATATCCCAGTCTTTGTATTCTTTTTGTCAAATCTGACATTCCACTGCTCATTAAAATTTACGGCTGACAACAAAAGCATAGCCATATCTTTATCTGTTTTCATACTGCCTTTTATCTTACCACCTGTCTGCTCATCAATCCATTTATTTATTTTATCATTAAAACTTTTACTTCCCATTTTTCCCGTTAAGCTATACGCATTATAATCATTTTTAAGTATTGCAGAAGTTTCTTTGGAATAATCGTATTTATCACTGAGCCATACTGAATTGCCAAAGGAACAGTTTTCAGATTTTATTTTATCGCCTATATATCCCATCATTTCTCTCATCATTCTCTGTTCTTCTTTCCGCTCCTCTCGCTCTTTGTAACTTTCACTTACATTTTCACAGTCTGAAATATATACCCTAAACATATTTTTGCCAAATGAATTTAATATCTGTTCACGGCTCTGCCCTGCAGTCATTTCCGAGAGCATACCGCTTGTAAGATACATATTTATATTTGAGCAGAGGACAAGTCCCTGTTGTGGGTTGTCACCCCAGTTTTGTTCAAGAAAATGATATAAAAGACTGCTGCTATAATCTTTATAAATCTGCTTATAACTTTTGGCTTCTTCCTTTGACACATTTTCATTATTATTTTTCTCTGTATTGTTTTTTTCTTCCTTACCTGTAACCTCCTTTTTATTGTTCTGTGCCCCGTTACTTAAAGACGCACCACCCTTTTTCTGAGTATCGGACACCTTTTGTGTGCTTACACTTTTATTTTCTGTTTTGTCAACACTAACTTTTTTGTTGCCACATCCAGCCGTTCCTGCTATCACAACTGCCATAAATAATGCAAATACCCTTGCAATCCTGTCTTTTCTCATGTTAATTAAGCTCCTTTCTGCAAACGCTTTTTTAGCATAGTGTGAAATATCGGATTTTTCAGGATAAAATCCTGCATATATAGATTTTTCGCACTAAAAAACCTCCTTTAAACTTCCGGTCAGATACAAAGCAAACATCGTCAATGGTCGAACCCATGACAATTTTGCTTTCTACCTATAATAACCCGGTTATTTAAAGGAGGTTGCAATTATTTATGAAATTTTTTAACTATTAGTCGTTATGCACAGGCAACAGAGTGTACTATTAATATCCGCTTAACTGATGCAGGCTGACAAAGCAATATAATGTTTCTTGGTATCAATGCGATTAAGATACCACAACATCATTTTACACCTCATGCTGCTCTGAGATAGTTGCCACATCTACGATGGAAAGTTTATCCTTGCCCTCTGTCTCAAGTGATGTGAGAAGTGCAGCCGCCGTATCAAGCGATGTAAGACAGTTTACACCTGTCTCTATGGCTGTTCTTCTGATAAGGAAACCATCTTTGAGTTTATCATCATGTGTAGGTGTATCTATTACAAGGTCTATCTGATGCTCAAGTAAGAGGTCCATAAGTGTAGGTGCTTCTTCATTTATACGGTTTACAGGGATTGCAAGAACTCCTGCCTCGTTAAATACCTTAGCTGTTCCTCTTGTAGAGAATATGTCATAGCCAAGTTTCTTAAAGCGTTTAGCAATCTCGATTCCCTCTTCTTTGTCGGCATCATTGAGAGTGATTATCATCTTCTTATGCTTTGGAAGATCCACTCCTGCTCCCTTGAATGCCTTGTAAAGTGCTTCGTTAAAGTCTTTTGAGATACCGAGACACTCACCTGTTGATTTCATTTCAGGTCCAAGGCTTATCTCTGCTCCCCTAAGTTTCTCAAATGAGAATACAGGCATCTTGATGGCAATATATTTTGATTTCTTTGCGAGTCCTGTTCCGTATCCGAAATCCTTAACCTTTGCACCGAGGATTACCTTAGTTGCGAGGTCTACGATAGGAATACCTGTTACCTTGCTGATATATGGAACAGTACGGCTTGAACGAGGATTTACCTCGATTACATATACCTGATCGTGGTAAACGATAAACTGTATATTTATAAGTCCGATTACATGGAGTGATTTTGCAAGTTTTCTAGTGTAATCGACAAGCATATCCTGAATTCTCTCAGTGATAGTCTGTGCAGGATATACTGAGATACTGTCTCCTGAATGGATACCTGCTCTCTCGATATGCTCCATGATACCCGGTATAAGAATATCCTCACCGTCACATACGGCATCTACCTCTATCTCTTTACCCATAAGGTATTTGTCGATAAGGATAGGATGCTCCTGATGGTATCTTGTTACGACCTGCATAAACTTCTTTATATCATCATCCGATACTGCTATCTGCATACCCTGTCCGCCAAGTACATATGAAGGACGGATAAGTACAGGATAACCGAGTTCATTTGCAACTTTGAGTGCTTCTTCCGTTGTAAATACAGTGTCACCCTTTGCCCTAGGTATCTGACTCTCCTCAAGTATCCGGTCGAACAGCTCTCTGTCCTCTGCCGCATCTACATCCTCTGCACTTGTTCCGAGAATTTTGACACCCATCTTCATAAGTGACTCGGTAAGGTTGATGGCTGTCTGTCCACCGAACTGTACTACTGCTCCGTCAGGCTTTTCAAGGCGGACGATATTTTCAACATCCTCAGGTGTGAGCGGCTCAAAATAAAGCTTATCTGCTATGTCAAAGTCTGTACTTACAGTCTCAGGGTTATTGTTTACGATTATAGTCTCATAACCCTCCTGCTTGAGTGCCCATACGCTGTGAACTGAACAATAGTCAAACTCGATACCCTGTCCGATTCTTATAGGACCTGAACCGAGAACCATTATCTTTTTCTTTTCCGTTGTGTCCTCTACTTCGTTCATTCCGTCGAAACAGCTATAATAATATGGAGTTTCTGACGCAAACTCTGCCGCACAGGTATCAACCATCTTAAATGCCGCTGTGATACCGTACTCATAGCGGAGATTTTTAATCTCTTCCTCTGTCTTTCCTGTCCAGCGTGCGATAACATTGTCAGGGAATTCAAGTCTCTTTGCTTCTTTTAACAGCTCTTTGTCAAGATTTCCTTTTGACTCCTTAATCTTCTTCTCCATCTCAACAAGGATTGCAAGTTTGTCGATAAACCACTTGTCAATCTTTGTCACTTCGTGGATTTCATCGTAAGAAGCTATTCCACGGCGGAGAATTTCTGCGATAAGGTAAATTCTGCGGTCATCTACTACTGAAAGATGCTCAAGAACTTCCTCATCAGACATATTGTCATAATCTCCTGTTTCAAGGCAGTCAACGTGCTGTGAAAGTGACCTGATGGCTTTCATAAGTCCGCCCTCAAAATTCGTGCAGATACTCATAACCTCACCCGTCGCTTTCATCTGCGTGGTAAGAGTTCTCTTTGCACTGATAAATTTATCAAATGGAAGACGAGGTATCTTAACTACAACATAGTCAAGTGCAGGCTCGAAACTTGCATATGTCTTTCCTGTTACGGCATTTGGAATCTCATCAAGCGTATATCCGAGTGCCATCTTTGCTGAAACCTTTGCGATAGGATAACCTGTTGCCTTTGAAGCAAGAGCTGATGAACGGCTTACACGAGGGTTTACCTCGATTACTATATATTCAAATGATGTAGGATGAAGTGCAAACTGAACATTACATCCACCTGTGATTCCAAGTTCATCTATTATCTTTAATGCAGATGTACGAAGCATCTGGTACTCTTTGTCTGACAATGTCTGTGACGGTGCAACTACGATACTGTCACCTGTATGGACTCCGACCGGGTCGAGGTTTTCCATGTTGCAGACCGTGATGCAGGTTCCGTTGCTGTCACGCATTACCTCATACTCAATCTCTTTCCATCCGGCGATACACCTCTCTACAAGTACCTGTCCTACTCTTGAAAGTCTGAGACCGTTTGAAAGTATCTCGACAAGTTCTTCCTCGTTGTGGGCGATACCGCCGCCTGAACCTCCGAGTGTGTATGCAGGACGAAGTACGACCGGATAACCGATCTTGTTTGCAAATGCGATACCGTCTTCGATATTTTCAACGAGTTCTGATGATGCACAAGGCTCACCGATTCTCTCCATAAGGTCTTTAAATTCCTGACGACCCTCGGCATTTCTGATAGTCTCTGCCGTTGTTCCGAGAAGTTTTACTCCGTGGCTCTCAAGAAATCCTGACTCTGCAAGCTCCATACCGAGGTTAAGACCAGCCTGTCCACCCATGTTAGGAAGAAGGCTGTCAGGCTTTTCAACCTCGATTATATGCTGCAATACTTCTGTTGTAAGCGGCTCTATATAAACTTTATCTGCAATATCTTTATCTGTCATAATAGTTGCAGGATTAGAATTGACGAGGATAACTTCCATTCCCTCCTCTTTAAGAGAACGGCACGCCTGTGTTCCTGCATAATCAAACTCTGCGGCCTGTCCGATTACAATAGGACCAGAACCGATTACAAGTACCCTTTTGATTCCTTCCATCTTTGGCATTATTTATTTCCTCCAATCATCTTCATAAATTCATCAAACAACATCTCTGAGTCTTTAGGACCTGCATTTGCTTCAGGATGGAACTGCACTGTCTTTACAGGCTTTCCTATGTATTCAAGTCCCTCAATAGTTCCGTCATTTACATTTACAAACCACGGTTTTGCCACTGATGCGTCTATTCCGTCAGCATCTACCACATATCCGTGATTCTGTGAAGAAATATAAACTTTTCCCGTTTCAAGATTTTTGACAGGATGGTTTGCTCCCCTGTGTCCGTACTTCATCTTGTATGTCTTTGCATCATGTGCAAGTGCCATAAGCTGATGACCGAGACAGATTGCAAATACAGGTATGTTTGAATCGGCAAGTTTCTTTACCTGTGCGATAATGTCAACACATTCAGCAGGATCTCCCGGTCCGTTCGTTATCATGATGCCGTCAGGCTTTGATGCGATAACCTCGTCTGCATCAAAATCACACGGATAAACAGTTACATTACATCCTCTGTTTAAAAGGCATCTTATGATGTTTTTCTTTGTTCCAACATCAATGACTGCAACATTTTTGTCAGCCGCAACGCTCTCTGAACCTATATCTCCCGGAACATATTTTTCAATCTTATCACAGGAAACTTTCTTAACAACTCCCGTGACAGTGTATTCTTTAAGTTTTGGAATAATCTCATCAAGATTATAATTTTCATTTGTTGTTATCATTCCATTCATTGTACCCTTTTCACGGAGTATCTTTGTCAATGCTCTTGTATCTATACCGCTGATACCCGGAATATCATTTTCCTCAAGGAAATGCTGCACTGTATCTTCTGAACGGAAATTACTTGGAACTCTTGCAAGTTCTCTAACGATAAAGCCGTCAGGCCAGCCTTTTCTTGACTCCATGTCCTTATAGCATATTCCATAGTTTCCAATAAGCGGATATGTCATGGTAACTGCCTGTCCCGCATAACTTGGGTCTGTAAGAACCTCTAAATAACCTGTCATTGATGTATTAAAAACGATCTCTGAGATTATCTCTTTGTCAACGCCAATACTTTTTCCTTCAAATACTGTTCCATCTTCTAATATAAGAAACGCTTTCTTCATATTAAAATTCCCATTCCTTTCCATTAAGTTCTAATATCATCTCAGCGGTCTCTACCATGTTTGTACCGCTGTCCATACTAAGTTTTTGAATATAATGATGTGCTTCGTCTTCTGTCATCTGATTACGTTCCATCAAAAGCTCTTTAGCCGCCGTAATCACTTTTCGGTCATTTTCAGATCTGACTTTCGGTTTTTTCTTCTGCTTCTTCTTCCATCTGTTGTACTGAACCATCATCATTTCAAGGGTGTTCAACAGATCCTGTACCTTAAACGGCATAGCCAGTGAAACAATTCCATCCAGATCGCAATCTGCCAGTTTCGCCGGAGACGCAAGCAAAAGCATAGCAAAGCCTTTTGGAAGATAATCATTTATCTCTGAATAATGCATATCCGAAAACTTGTACCCGGATATTACGATTCCTCCGTCAAGACTGTTTACTGCACTCACTATCTGGGCTCCACTGTCACAAACCATGTTTACATCATAACCGTTACGAACAAGAAGCTTTCTTAAATTCTTCGCATCGTCCAATTTTGGAAAAGCTATGATAATATCTGCCATGCAGAAACCTCCTGTCTGCTGCTGTATAAACAATTAATCCTATAAACTGGTTAAATATTTCTTTGTCTCCCATTGAGTAACCTGAGTGCAATACTCATTCCATTCTTTATCTTTGCTCTTTATGATATGTTCTGAAATGTGACTGCCGACAACTTCCTGCAAGAAATCATCCTGCTCAAACAATTTGACAGCCTCATAGAGTGTTCTCGGAAGTGCTTCACATTTCTGTGCCTCTTTTTCCGATAAGTCATCCATACATACAGGCGGTTCAAGTTCCTCTTTTATACCGGTAAGTCCCGCTGCAAGGCAGGCTGCGATAACAAGATAAGGATTTGCCGCACCGTCAGGACTTCTTAAAACTATCCTCGCACCGTCACTTCCTATTGAAGTAAGGCGTATGAGCGGACTTGAATTTGTCGAAGACCATCCGACCGTGACCGGAGCAAGATAACCCGGTATGAGTCTCTTGTAGGAATTTACGATAGGGTTATTTATAAGCGACATATTTGCAATGTGGCTCAATATTCCCGCCATAAACTGATAACCCTCTTTGCTCACTCCAAGTTCGTCATTTTCATCATTAAAAACATTTTTTCCATCTTTAAATAATGTAAATGTATAATGTGCACCTGAACCCTTTGTATCTTTTTTAGGTTTCGGCATAAATGCCGCATTGACACCGTGTC
>JBNMLR010000053.1:0-9520 GCA_050874945.1 Butyribacter sp.
GAAGACTCTTTCCTCCGATAACACCAACGGAAAACTCTCTTCCTTTTATGTACTCTTCGACAACTACTTCGTCTTCGTACTTAAATGCAAGTTCCAATGCCTTATTATATTCGTCCTCGTTTTTGGCAATGCTCATGCCGACACTTGAACCGCCACAGCACGGCTTTACAATACATGGATAGCCAATCTCAGCAGGAAGTTTTGTCACATGAGATTTTTTCATACTGAAACCGTTTGGTGTAGGAATACCACTCTGTAAAAATACTTTCTTTGCCATTCCTTTATCCATGGCAAGTGCACTTCCGAGATAATCAGAACCCGTATATTTTATTCCGAGAATATCAAATGCAGCCTGAACCTTTCCGTTCTCACCATCTGCACCGTGAAGTCCCATATAAACAATATCAGCCTGACGGCATATCTCGATAACATTAGGACCAAACAGTCCCTTTTCGTCACCGTCTCTCATCTTCTTAACCGACTCAATATCAGGGTCGACCGCCTGAATGCCATTAACATGAGCATCCATCTCATCTGACTTGTCAAAAATGTTGCTTACATCATCGCCTCTTTTTTTATATCCGAGAAACACATCAAGAAGGATTGCCTGATGACCTCTCTCTCTTAAAGCCTTTAAGATACCCTCTCCCGAAATCAGGGAAACATCTCTCTCAGTACTGATACCACCTGCTAAAACGACTATTTTCATTTTAATCCTCCAACTTTTCATAAAATATATCTGTGATATACTTTACCACTATTTCGTCGGTCTTGCAATCATTACTACAGATCTGTTTTTGTATGCATAATGAATAACCCTGTTATGCGCACTGCTTGCCGAAACACTCTTTCCGTTTCCGACATACATCTCAACATGGCTTATATTCTTATATCTTCCGTTTCTCTGATATGAATAGAATATTATATCTCCCGGAAGAAGTTTTGTTGATGATACTCCTGTTCTGTATATAACTTTATTGTTTTTCTGGCACCAGTATCCCATGCTTGCCGCCGTTGGTGCCCATGATGAATTAACACCAAAGTTTACACCGTATCTCTTATATGTTCTCCATACAATAGAACTGCAGTCATAGTAATGAGCTGACATTCTTCTTGCCTGACTGTATCTTGTCTTTGTCTTTGAAATCGCAATTTCTTTTTTTGCGGCATTGTATGCTTTTGCAGATGCTATCTCCACATTGGCAGTTATCTTTTTCCCGTCTACATTGGCAACCACTTTAACATGACCTGTTTTTTTAGCTTTTATGACACCTGACGCCGTTACTGCCGCTACCGATGCATTATTAGTCTTAAAGTTCATGCTGCTGCCATTTACCGTGCCATTTACGGCAATCTTTCTGCTGCCGCCTTTATAAGTTATCAGATTTGTATATTTCAAAGATGGATTTGTGACCTGAACATTACAGCTTATCTCTTTTCCGTCAACCGAAACAGTTATCTTATCGCTTCCCTTTTTTGTTGCAAAAATCTTTCCATCATCAGTAAATGATACTTTTTTAGAAGAAGATTTTTTCCATTTTACTGTACTGCTCGCACATGTTCCGTTAAGTGCCAGTGCCTTTTTTCCTCCTACTGCGACTACCATTTTACTTTTAGCCATCACAGGATTTGTAACCGTAACCGGAACTTCTATCTTTTCTACATCACCGTTTTTCGCTGTTATAACAACGGCATTCACATTTGTATCGCCTATTCCTGCCGCCTCAAGCTGTCCGTCCGTAACTTTCACTATGTTTTCATCATCCGAAAGCCACTTTACGGGAGCATCATCCGACAAACTCGTATAGTCATTTATCTCCGGTGTATATGGTTCTGTTCCGACAGCTCTTACAACCACATCATCAACAGATTTAGGTGTATTTACGGATATGTTTGCAACCTCTATCTTCTCTCCTTTTCTTCCCTTTGCATAGATAGTGGAACTCTTAAATCCCTGTACCGTCACATCACCTGTATCACTTACGGATACGCTGTCTTTATCTGAGATAAATGTATAATTATCTTTGTCATAGATTGATGCCGCCTCTATTGATGAGGTATTCCCGTAACTTACATTCAGTTTTTCAGGCTCCATTATATTAACCGTAAACGGAACAATAGAAAGATTATTTTTGTACGAAAACTTTATATCCACGATAACAGTTCCCGGTTTCTTCGTTGTGAGATTTCCGTCACTGTCTAATGATGCACATTCCTCATCTCTGTTTGCGATATTAAACTGATATGAAAGTAACTGTTTATCATCTTCCCTGCTGTAGTCTTTTCCATAATTGTCAAGTATATATGTATCGTCGACAAAATCCCTCAGATCTACTATCGTCCCCGCATACACGCTTGTCTCGCTGCTCTTTAAAAGATTTCCAAATGCCGATGCATCCTTATAGAAAAAACACATCATTATTCCCACCAAAAACATACCTAACAGTACCTTACCATATCTTCTGTTACTCAAAATTTTCCCTCCTGACTCATTGTTCATTCATACTGCATAACACCATTATCCTATGGTTATTTATGCTGCTGTTTTTCTTCGGCATTAAAACCTTCATAAACCATATCAATGTATTCCATTATCTCATCTCTTCCATTTTTGGTCAATGATGAAAACGGAATAACCGGAGTTCCATCGACAACATTAAGTGTCTGTTTTATCTCTTTTATAAGTTTTGCCTTCTGTGACCTCTTGACCTTATCTTCCTTTGTAGCAATGATAATAGGATTAAAGCCATACTCTATGCACCAGTCATACATCTGTATGTCATTTGCATTTGGCTTATGCCTTATATCAACCAGAAGAAATACAAGTCTTAACACTTTTGAATTTTCAAGATAGTTGTCTATCATCTTTCCCCATTTTGCCACTGTATCTTTTGACACTTTGGCAAAACCATATCCCGGCAGATCCACAAAATATAAAGCTTCATTGATATTATAAAAATTTATCGTCTGTGTCTTTCCGGGCTGTGATGATGTTCTCGCATATGCCTTTCTGTTCATCAAAGCATTTATAAGCGAACTTTTTCCGACATTTGACCTTCCGGCAAATGCTATCTCTACCTTGTCATTTTCAGGCAGTACACTTGTTATACCACATACAGTCTCTAAATTAACGCTCTTTATCTTCATATTACTCCTTAACTTTCTAATACAAGTTTCCAAACTTCAGGTGCTTTTGTTACAAATCTTATGTCGATATTGTCAGTAACTTCACTGTCAAATTCCTCAACATCTTTTCTGTTCTTCTCAGGTACGATGACAAGTTTCACTCCGACTGCCTTAGCTGCAAGTATCTTTTCCTTAAGACCGCCTATAGGAAGAACTCTGCCACGAAGTGTAAGCTCCCCTGTCATTGCCGCATCCGCACGCACTTTTTTGCCCGTGCACGCCGAATATATCGCCGTAGCCATGGTGATGCCTGCCGATGGTCCGTCTTTTGGAACAGCACCCTCAGGAACATGAAGATGTATGTCATGTTTTTCAAAGAAATCATCTTCAAGTATGTCTGCCACCTGTGATTTTACATATGACAGAGCTATCTTTGCCGACTCCTGCATAACATCGCCGAGTTTTCCTGTAAGCTGCAAAGCTCCCTTTCCACGCATAATGTTTACTTCTATCTCAAGAGTATCACCTCCGACAGAAGTCCATGCAAGTCCTCTTACTATACCTACCTGTGAACTGTCTGAAACAAGATCAAGAGTATATTTATAATTTCCAAGAAACTTTTTGATATTTCTGTTAGAAATCCTTACTTTTGCCGTCTGATCCTTTGCCGCCTCCACGGCAGCCTTTCTGCATAGAGTACCTATCTTTCTCTCAAGACCTCTCACTCCGGCTTCCCTTGTATAATTTTCTATGATGGTATAAATGCCTTTGTCTGATATATTAAACTGATCTTTTGTCAATCCGTTGGCAGTTCTCTGCTTATCCACAAGATAATTTTTTGCAATATGGAATTTCTCATTTTCCGTATATCCTGACAACTGTATTATCTCCATACGGTCAAGCAGAGGTCTTGGTATCGTATCAAGCGAATTTGCGGTACATATAAACATTGCCTGCGAGAGATCTACAGGAAGTTCAACATAATGATCTGAGAAATGTTTATTCTGCTCAGGGTCTAGAACTTCAAGAAGTGCCGATGACGGATCACCTTTATAATCAGCACCCATTTTATCTATCTCATCAAAAAGTATCAGCGGATTTTTTACTTTTGCACTTCTTATACCTGCGATTATCCTGCCCGGCATCGCACCTACATAAGTCCTCCTGTGTCCTCTTATCTCAGCTTCATCCCTGACTCCGCCAAGACATATCCTTATATATTTGCGGTTCATTGCTTTCGCAATGGATTTTGCAATGGAAGTTTTTCCTGTTCCGGGCGGTCCCACAAGACAGATTATCGGACTGTAACCGTCTTTCTTTATCGCTTTTACGGCAAGGCACTCTATAACTTTTTCTTTTACATCCTTAAGCCCGTAGTGATCTTCATTTAATACATTTTCTGCATTTACTATATCGGTATTGTCATCACTCATCTTCTTCCACGGTATAGAGAGAAGCGTCTCTATATAACCTCTGATAACTGCACTTTCAGAAGAATTTGAACTTACCAGCTTAAATCTCTTTATCTCCTCGGCAATCTTCTTTTTGACTTTCTTAGGAGCTTTTAACTTACTTAACTTCTCACTATATCTGTCTGCGTCCGTCTCGGAATCATCATCGCCAAGCTCCTTGTGTATCGCCTTTATCTGTTCATGGAGATAATATTCTTTCTGGTTTTTCTCAACCTGCGACTTTACTCTTCTTGCAACATCATCCTGCACACGCAATATACCGATTTCTCTGCTTAATATGACTGATATATCCTCATGTCTCTGATATATGTCAGTCTCAGCAAGGATTTTCTGTTTAAACTGATAATTTACAGGCATACCTGTCGCAATCTGATTTATAAGGCTGTCAAGGTCAGTGCAGTCCATTATCTCATCAACGACATTTTTGTTTATCTTGCCACGCTCGTTTACATAGACAGAAAACAAATCTTTAAGACCTCTTATAAGTGCGATCGTCTCTATATCATAGCCTATCTGTCTGCTCTCCGCTACTTTTTCAAGGTCTGCCTTATAATATCCGTCCTCGAGCACAAGGCTGTCAAGTTTCATCTTCTCCTGTCCAACGATTATGACTCTCACTATATTTCCGGGCATTGTCACAAGCTGTTTGACCTGTGCAAGTGTTCCAATCTCAAACAGATCACTCTGTTTTGGATGCTCTACTTTCGGATCTTTCTGTGCGACCGCAAAAATGTACCGTTTGCCGTGCATAGCTTCATTGACGGCTTTTACCGTAGCTTCCCTGCCAACTTCAAAATACACTGTCGTTCCCGGAAATACCACAACATCCCTCAGTGCCACAACAGGCACATTCTTATATTCATTTATATTTTCAATATTGTTATTTGAATAATTTTCATTATTATCTATATTTTGTTCCACTCTAATTCCTCATTTCTGCATACATTTTTGTGCATAGTGTGAAATATCGGATTTTCACAATAAAATCCTGCATATATGGATTTCTCGCATTAATCTCTCCATCCTGCAAACACACTTATCATACATTATATAATATAAAAGAGGGATTAACAAGTAATCCCTCTAATTTTAATTTTTCTTTGTAACAGTTCAAATAATTAAATGCCAGACTGTTACATAACTTATCTCAGATTTCCACAAAATCTATGCACTCTTTCCATCTTCACCGGATGTAAGAAGCTTTGTCTCATTATCTTCCATAATGAGTTTTGGTGACTCTCCATCTAAAACAGCCTCTTTTGTTATAACACATTCTTTTATGTCATCCTCTGATGGAATTTCATACATAACATCTGTCATAACATCTTCCATAATAGCACGAAGTCCTCTGGCTCCCGTCTTTCTCTCAAACGAAAGTTTTGCCACTGCCTTTATTGCTTCATCGTCAAATCTTAATTTCACGCCGTCAAGTTCAAGAAGCTTTTTGTACTGTTTTGTGATGGCATTCTTTGGCTCAACGAGAATTTTCTCAAGAGCTTCCTCTTCAAGAAGATCAAGTGCCACATTTATCGGAAGACGACCAATAAGTTCCGGAATAATTCCAAATTTTACAAAATCTTCCGGAAGAACCTGTCTGAAAAGATCTCCGATATTGTCATCTTTTTCATTTGCTATCTCTGCATTAAATCCGATGGATTTCTGTCCTATTCTTGTACCTATTATCTTTTCAAGACCGTCAAATGCACCGCCGCATATAAACAATATGTTTGTCGTATCAAGCTGGTAGAATTCCTGATGCGGATGCTTTCTTCCACCCTGTGGCGGAACACTCGCAACAGTTCCCTCAAGTATCTTAAGTAGTGCCTGCTGAACACCTTCACCTGACACATCTCTTGTAATAGATACATTTTCGCCTTTTCTTGTAATCTTGTCTATCTCATCTATATAAATAATTCCATGCTCGGCACGCTCCATGTCATAGTCTGCCGCCTGAATAATCTTTAAAAGTATGTTCTCAACATCTTCGCCGACATATCCTGCTTCTGTAAGTGCCGTTGCATCTGCAATAGCAAATGGAACATTAAGTATCTTCGCAAGTGTCTGAGCCAGAAATGTTTTTCCCGAACCGGTAGGTCCTACCATCATAATGTTACTTTTCTGCAGCTCAACATCCATATCTTTTCCCGAAAGCACTCTCTTGTAGTGATTATACACTGCAACGGACAATACTTTTTTTGCATCATCCTGTCCTACAACATACTCATCAAGAAAACTCTTGATTTCCTTTGGTTTGAGCAGATTTATATCACTATCGTCGAAATATTCATCGTTCTCCATTTCGAGTTCCTCATCCAGAATCTCTGAACAAAGTTCTATACACTGGTCACATATATATACATTTGGACCGGCTATAAGTTTACGAACCTGATTCTGAGTTTTCCCGCAAAAAGAACACTTTAACTTTGACTCGTCTTTTTTATTTGCCATTTCGACCTCCCCTGAACATTTTTATTTTCTGTTTGTTACTATTTCGTCAATAAGACCATATTCTTTAGCTTCAAGAGCTGTCATATAGTTATCTCTCTCTGTATCTGCTGCGATAACATCAAGTGGTTTGCCTGTATTTTCAGCGAGTATCTTGTTTAATCTCTCTCTTGTCTTAAGTATCTGTTCTGCGACAATACGTATCTCCGTCTCCTGACCTTTTGCTCCGCCTGACGGCTGATGTATCATTATCTCTGCATTAGGAAGTGCAAATCTCTTTCCTTTCGCTCCGCCTGCGAGCAGAAATGCTCCCATACTTGCAGCAAGTCCCATACATATTGTAGAGACATCACATTTCACATAATTCATAGTATCATAAATTGCAAATCCGGCACTGACTGAACCACCCGGACTGTTTATATAAAGATGTATGTCCTTTGTTGAATCCTGTGATTCAAGGAAAAGAAGCTGTGATACAACAAGACTTGCAATATCATCATTTACTTCATTTGAGAGAAAAATAATCCTCTCCTGCAATAATCTTGAATAAATATCATATGAACGCTCTCCACCGCTTGTTTTTTCAATAACATAAGGTATGCTGTAACTCATTATCGTTCCCCCTTTATATATGTGCCTGTGTTTTTAACCGGCATAATAGTGCAAAACGCCAACCGTATGAACAGATGAGTATATAAATATACACCATCTGTTCTAAATTCGGCTGACGTAAGCTAATAATTATTTCTCAACTGCAGCTTCTGTTACCATTTCAACTGCTTTCTGTACGGCAAGATCAAGACCGATCTGCTTTTTCTCTTCTTCGCCAATAACTTCTTTTAATTTATCAACTTCCATCTGATACATTGAAGCCATGTTTTCAATCTCTTTGTCAAGTTCTTCCTCAGTTGTCTCAATGTTCTCTGCTGCAACTACTGCCTCAAGAACAAGACGGCTCTGGATACGCTTAAGTGCCTGTGGCTTAAGCTCCTCGATCATCTTCTGAGGTGTAAGACCTGTAAACTGCATATACTGGTCGATTGAAAGTCCCTGTGAAGAAAGTCTCTGTGCAAACTCCTGTGTCATCTGACGAGTCTGTGCGTCAACCATCTGCTCAGGAATATCCATCTGTGCATTCTCGATTATCTTACCGATAACAGCTTCTTCTTTTTCTCTCTTAAGAGCTTCTTCTTTGTTCTCTGTAAGTTTCTTCTTTAAGTCATCTTTATATTCTGCGATAGTATCGAAGTTTGATACATCCTGTGCAAAATCATCATCAAGTTCAGGAAGTTCCTTAACTTTGATTTCCTTAATCTTTACTTTGAATACTGCAGGCTTGCCCTGAAGTTCTTCTGCCTGATAGTTCTCAGGGAATGTAACATTTACTTCTACATCATCACCGATGTTCTTTCCAACGAGCTGCTCCTCGAAGTTGTCAATGAATGAATGTGAGCCGAGTACCAGTGAATAATCATCAGCCTTTCCACCTTCAAACTGTTTTCCGTCTACATATCCGTCAAAGTCGATAAGAACTGTATCTCCATCCTGTGTTGCTCTGTCGTCGATGTCAATCATTCTTGCATTTGACTCTCTTACTTTGTCTATCTCAGCTTCTACTTCTTCGTCTGTAACTTCAGCTTCTTTTTTCTCTACTTCAATTCCTTTATATTCGCCAAGAGTAACTTCCGGCTTAAGTGCAACTGTTGCCGTGAAAATAAATGGTTTTCCACTTTCAATCTGTGTTACATCGATTTCAGGCTGTGCAACGATCTCAAGCTCGCTCTCTTTAGCTGCATCAGCATAAGCATCAGGAATGATCGAATTGGCTGCATCTTCATAAAATACTCCCTTGCCATACATCTTCTCGATCATAGCACGAGGAGCTTTTCCTTTACGGAAGCCTGGCATAGAGATTTTATTTTTATTTTTCTTGTATGCCTTAGCAATTGCGTTTTCAAACTCTTCGCTTGAAACTTCAATTGTAAGTTTAGCCATATTCTTTTCTAACTTTTCTACCTGTACACTCATTTTAATATTTCCTCCTTAACATTGCCGGGAAATCTCCCGTAAATCACCATTTGTATAATATATCATGAATACCCTGATAAAATCAAGCTGTTTCTTATACTTTTTATGTCAAAAACTGTATTTTATTGTTTTTTTACTCAATCACATGACCTTTTGCATATAATACACTGACAACCTCGTCAACATATTTCTTGCAAAGTTCATCAGTTCCCGCTTCGACCATGACTCTTATAACCGGCTCAGTGCCGCTTTCCCTTAAGAGTATTCTTCCCTCATTTCCAAGTTCATCAGCAACTTTCTTTACCGCCGCCTGAACGTCCTTATCTTCTCTTGCTGCAGGCTTATCAGCAACACGCACATTCTTAAGAAGCTGTGGATATACCTTTAAGTCTTTTCTGAGTTCTGAAAGTTTTGCTTTTTTCTCAAGCATTACCTCCATAAGCATAAGC
>JBNMLR010000054.1:0-9303 GCA_050874945.1 Butyribacter sp.
GCATAACACCATAGACGCACACAAGATTTGTAAAGAAAAACCTATAGATGCACACAAGACTTGTAAAGCATAACACCTTATATGTGCACAAGACTTGCAAAGCATAATATTATGGATGCGTACAAAATTTGCAAAGCATAATACTATAGATGTACATTAAAATTGTATAATAAACTATTGTAAAGTCATAGCATAAAATCAGATTTCGCCGATTAGATATTCGTTTGAACCGTCTTTAAGAAAGACAGGGAGCGTATCTATCGGTGCATCAATACTGTAAGTCTTACCGCCCTCATACACTTTGCCATCGTGTGTAAGAGTCCATGAATGACCGGATGGCAGATAAACTTCCCGTTTTGTTTCATGCTCGTGGCATACCGGGGCAACTAAAATTTCACTGCCAAACATATACTCATCGTAGATATTCCAGCAGTCATCGTCAGGAAATTCATAGAAAAGCGTACGCATAACAGGAGTTCCTTTTTCGTGTGCTTCTTTCATAAGGCTGCGGATATAATCTCTCATAAGTTCACGCACATGGATGAATTTAACCATTATCTCATAGGCTTCTTCACCGTAACTCCAGACTTCATTGTCAGCACCCGTTCCCTCACGGACTTCTCCGGCTTTGTTTTTGAGATTTGTGTATGGCTGGCGGCAGCCGTGTATTCTCATGACAGGGCAGAATGTTCCAAACTGGAACCAGCGTAAAAGAAGCTCTTTAAAATCATCACTTTCAATATTTCCACCGTGAAATCCTCCAATGTCAGTTGTCCACCACGGAATACCGCAGAGTCCCATATGAAGTCCGGCACATATCTGTTTGCGGAAATCTTCATAGGAAGAAAAAATATCTCCTGACCAGACAAGAGCACCATACCGCTGACTGCCAACCCATGCACAGCGTACGAGATTGACAATATCGTTCTGTCCCATTTCTTTCTGACCATCATAAAAAAGTCTTGAGTATTCTCTCGGATATATATTTCCAATTTTTGAGACAGGTCCGGCATGATACTGGTAACGCTCATAATTATAATTGGTAAATTCAGGTTCAGCTTCATCAAGCCAGAATGTCTTAACGCCCATATCGGCATAATTTTTTTTACATTTTTCCCACACATATTTTCTTGTGCGTGGATTTGTCGCATCCATAAAGACATTGTTTCCGTGGAAAGTCATCTGAACATCAATGCCTGAATTTTGCTTTACAAGGAGTCCCTGCTGTTTCATTTCCTCAAAATTTTCACTGTTCCATTCAACCTGAGGCCAGATTGAAACCATTGTCTCTATTCCCATATCTTTAAGTTCTTTTATCATTTTTTCAGGTTCAGGGAAATATTCCTCATCAAAACGCCAGTCACCGCAGTGCGGCCAGTGATAGTAGTCGATAACCAGAACATCAATAGGGATATTTCTCTTTTTGTATTCTCTTGCAACATCGAGAACCTGTTCCTGATTATAGTAACGGAGCTTGCACTGCCAGAAACCAAGACCGTACTCAGGCATCATAGGTGATTTTCCGGTGCAGCAGGCGAACTGCTCCTCAATCTGTGCAGGCGAATTTCCGGCGGTAATCCAGTAATCGAGTTTGTCGGTTGACTCGGCAACCCATTCCGTAGTATTCTTGCCAAAATGAACCTCTCCGACAGCGGCATTATGCCATAGAAAACCATAGCCGAGACTTGAAATATAAAAAGGTATGCTTGCCTGTGAATTGCGGTGTGCAAGTTCGAGATTGCATCCTTTTAAATCAAAAATTTCCTGCTGGTATTGTCCCATTCCATAAATCTTTTCTGAAGCTGAAGGCTCAAAACTGGCTTTTAATCGGTAACTGTCACCGTTTAGCGTGTGGAAATAACGTGCCTTTTTTGTAAGAGCACCGCCGTTTGCTATCTCACGGAGAATGAGTTCGTTCTTTTCATTGTAAAAAGAAACCTGTAAGGCATTGCCCCACTCCTGAACATATAATTTTGCGGTGATAAGACCGTTTCGGATATAGGCGTGGCGTTCGTCAGTAATCTTAATGTCAATATCAGACACATTGTCGACATCAGGATTGATAAGAGCAACGCATCCGTCGGGAATTTTATCCATAAGTGATGACTGGACACGCAGACTGTTATTGCCCCATGCCATAATACTTAAAAGTTCTCCGTCATTGCGGAAAAATAATTCTTTGTCAGTGTATTCAAAAAAATTCATATGTACCTCCTAAAGTGATTTCGGAAAACAAAAACTATCTGTAATTAATATAAATCATGTGCATGGATATATCAATGTTGTTGTGGAAAATATACAAAAAGAAAAAATAAAATTGTGGAAAATTACAATAGAAAAAAGTATAATGAGGATGAAACTTGCCAAAGGCAAATCCATATCACGGATAGCAGATGAGATTGAGGAGACAGAGGAAAAGGTTTTGGAGTTGATAGAGCAGATTAAGTCTGAATGACAAACAGCATAATATAAAAAAGAAAGAAGGATTTACAAATGGATTGTGAGGAAGTAAGAGTAGATATGCGTGTATCTAATCCGGAGGACAGAGCAGAAAATAGGAGAACGGCGCAGGTCATGTTTAAATTAAACCAGACCATGCCTTTTACGGATGAGTACAATAAACTGTTGAAAGAACTTTTTGGTGAAAATCTAGGTGAGAACAGTTATGTGGCTGCTCCGATAAGCGGAGCCTGTGTCAGCAGAGTAAAAATTGGAAAAGATGTTTTTATCAATTCAGGTATGCTTGCCATGGCAAGGGGAGGTATTACTATTGAAGATGGTGCACAGATAGCTGCTAATGTCCAGCTTATCTCAAACAATCATGACCCTTATGACCTTTCGGTGCTGACCTGCAAACCTGTTCTTATAAAAGAAGCAGCATGGATAGGTGCAGGAGCAACGATTTTGCCGGGAGTATGTGTAGGCCGCCATGCCATAGTAGGTGCGGCTTCAGTTGTGACAAAGGATGTGCCTGATTATGCGGTTGTTGTTGGCAACCCTGCAAGAGTCATAAAATATCTTGATGCAGACAAATTTGGAGGTACGGAATGTTAAATAAATTACATTTTGAAATGATAAAATTATATAATGGTGACGCAGAAAGGATACAGCATTTTTGTAAAGTCCACAGCTATGCAAAACTTATTGCCGAGATGGAAAATGTTGATAAAGACACATTATTTATTATTGAAACGGCGGCACTTACACATGATATAGGAATACATTTGTGCGAAGAAAAATATGGAGATTGCAATGGCAAACTTCAGGAAAAAGAAGGTCCTGCACTTGCACAAAAGCTGCTTGAAAGTCTTGATTTTTCGCAGAATGTGTCAGAGAGAGTGCAATACCTTATCGGTCATCATCATACATATAACGATATAGATGGCATTGATTACCAAATTCTTGTAGAAGCAGATTTTCTGGTAAATATGTATGAGGACAGTCTGTCAAAAGATGCGGTAAAACACGCATATGACAGCATTTTTAAGACTTCTTCCGGCAGAAAGATATGTGCGGAAATGTTTGGAATTGATTGAATATATAATGTAAAAAGAAATATCCCGTGTATGGCTGTTAAAATATAGTCTGTTCGGGGTATTTCTTTTTGTGTGATATTTATCATTGAAACTGCAAATTTTTAATGATATTATACATAGGAACATTTTAGGAGGAAAAAGAATGTTTCAACTATTGTTAATTATAATTTATTTATCATTTATAAGTTTAGGTCTGCCTGATTCACTGCTTGGTTCAGCGTGGCCGACCATGTATCCGCAGCTTAAAGTACCTGTTTCCTATGCAGGTATTATCTCCATGATAATATCCGTGGGAACGATTATTTCAAGTTTGCAAAGTGACAGATTGACAAGAAAACTTGGAACGGGTAAAGTAACTGCGATAAGTGTTGGAATGACAGCAGTTGCACTGTTTGGCTTTTCGATAAGCAGTTCTTTTTTGATGCTCTGTCTGTGGGCTGTTCCATATGGACTTGGTGCGGGGAGTGTTGACGCTTCGCTAAACAATTATGTCGCACTTCATTATAAGAGCAGGCATATGAGCTGGCTGCACTGTATGTGGGGAGTCGGTGCATCGGTGGGACCTTACATAATGGGATATGTAATGACAGGCGGCGGAACATGGAACGGCGGTTACAGGACTATTGCAATAATTCAGGTAGTGCTTACGGCGGTACTTATATTTAGCCTGCCGCTTTGGAAAGAAAGACCGCAGTTATCTGACGAATCAGGAAATAAAGTAGAGGCAAAAGCACTTTCTTTAAGAGAAGTTATAAAAATACATGGTGTCAAAGAGATACTGATTTGTTTTTTCTGTTATTGTGCATTAGAGCAGACAACCGGCTTGTGGGCGAGCAGTTATCTTACATTGCATAAAGGTATGGCAGCCGGCACAGCCGCAAAATTTGCGAGTATGTTTTTTATAGGAATTACTATAGGGCGTGCGTTGAGCGGATTTGTCACCATGAAGTTAAGTGATGTTCAGATGATAAGACTCGGACAATTTATTATAGGACTGGGAATAATAATTTTATTTTTACCTGTAAAAGAAATGGTATCACTTGCCGGATTTATAATAATAGGACTTGGCTGTGCTCCAGTTTATCCATGCATAATACATTCAACACCAAAGCATTTTGGAGAGGACAGGTCACAGGCTATCATAGGAATACAGATGGCGTGTGCATATGTTGGCTCATGTATCATTCCGCCGATATTTGGAATTATCGCAAATTATATAAATGTTGCTTTACTTCCGGTATATCTGTTTATTATTTTGATACTTATGATTGTAATGCATGAATTACTGGTAAGGAAAATGGGAGAATAGACAATGGTTTTTAAGAAATGGAGATAATGATGAATAATCCGATAAAAACATTGACAAAAAGAGAATGGCTTATATGGCTTGGCTCAATAATAATAGTTCTAATATCAAATCTTGCGATCAAAGATTTTGACCTGCTCACGCTTGTTGCGGCACTTACGGGCGTAACATCACTTATTTTTGCCGCAAAAGGAAATGTGTGGGGTCAGGTGCTTATGATACTGTTCAGTATTCTTTACGGGATAATATCATTTCGCTTTCGTTACTGGGGAGAGATGATGACATATCTCGGAATGACGCTTCCGATGGCTGTGTGGTCTACGATAACATGGATTAAAAATCCGTCAGAAAATAATGGAAATGAAGTGCAGATACAGTCTTTAAATAAAAAACATATTGTGGCACTTTGCATAAGCGGAATAATCGTGACAGCAGTTTTTTATTATATTCTTAAAAGTTTTAACACACCTAATATTATTTTTAGTACGATTTCGATAATCACAAGTTTTATTGCAGCGTCACTTACGATGCTCAGGTCATCGTATTATGCGGTGTGGTATGCTGCAAACGATGTTGTTTTGATAATACTGTGGGTGCTCGCATCACTAAAAGACCCTGCATATATTCCTGTTGTAGTAAATTTCAGCATATTTTTTATGAATGATATGTATGGATTTATGAGTTGGAAACAGAGGGAGTTAGAGCAGGCACAGATTTAGAAAAAATAGGTGTTTGTGAAACTGATTATATATAGGTTGTGTTAATTGTGCAGCTATAACAAATACTAACGCAGGCACGCTTTCGCTACCTGTCACTTGTAGCAGTACTAAGTCAGCAAAATACGCTGATGAAAAATGAATGCTACAGCTCGAAAATAAAATTTTCTTGCTGTTCGTTTCACTCATATAATTTTCAGAAAAAATAATTGTATGCAAGCGTACATTATTTTTTCTTTGATAATTGCATTCATTTTATGACAGTTTCACAAATGTCTATAAGAATTAGAAGATTGAAATTTTAGAAAGGACGAAAGACAAATGATGATGTTTAGATGGCTGGTGTTGCCACTTTTATTTTTAATTGCAGCGATTGTTTATTTCTACCGTAAGATTTCGGGGGCAATTTCGTATTTTTTTAGTGGATTTTCAAAGAAAAAAAGAAGGATGATTTCGGGACTTACAGAAGTTATCCTGATATTGCCGGCAACAAAATCACTGACTATCTGGTTTGTTATTTTTTTGCATCTTATAGCCTGTTTGGTTATTATGGATATTATTGCTTTTATAGTTAAGAAAGTATATAAAGAGAGCAAAAATCAGCTTTTTTGGAACAGGATTTATAAAAGCTGCATAGTGGCTGTTCTTATGACGGCGATTATCTGTGGTTACGGAAGATACAATATTTTTCATGTGGTGAGGACAGAGTATAATGTTGCGGCAAACAAAAATATCAGGAAAGACGGATATAAGATGGTTGTCCTGTCTGACCTGCATTATGGTATATCATTGAGTGACTCTGACCTGCAAAAGGTTACTGACAGGATAGATAAAGAAAAAGCAGATATTGTTGTTCTTGACGGTGATATTGTAGATGAGAGTACGACAAAAGCACAGATGAAATCGGCATTTAGTATTCTTGGAAAGATAAAGAGTACATACGGTGTCTATTATGTTTATGGAAATCATGATAAAAACAATTACACGGCAGAGCCGAATTATTCATCAGAGCAGCTTGCCGATACTATTACAAAGTCAGGAATTAAAATTCTTGAGGATGAAACTTTTTCTATAAACAATGAAATAACATTGATAGGCAGAGCTGACAGGGGCAGCGGTGATATGCAAAGGGAAGATATTGATGAGCTGGTAAAAAATGTTGATAAAAATCAGGAGCTTATAGTGCTTGACCATCAGCCTGCCGATTATGAGAATGTAAAAAATGCAGGCGGTGACATGATAATATCAGGACATACCCATGCAGGACAGATATGGCCGGCTGGCTTGTTTGCATCATTGTTCCACTTTGACGAAATGAATTATGGTGAAAAGGATGTGGAACAACTGTACGCTATAGTGACTTCAGGAATAGCAGGCTGGGGAGTTCCGCTGCGAACAGAAAGACATTCGGAGTATGTGGTTATAAATATTAAATAAGTAGTTGCAAAAATGATTATATGCTGTTATAAATTCACAAGTTAGTTACATTTTATGACAGTTTTGCAATTACATAAATATGTGTGTAAATGGTATCAGATAAGTTTTAGGAGTTGGGAAAATTTCTGTTTTTTGCTTTCCTTAAATACGATAAAAAATGTCACATTAACTTCTGGGTCGAGTATGGGAATAGGAACACGGTCTTTTGGCATGATGTAATCGTTAATGGCAATGTCAGTGGTAAAATATGGCAGGCTTGATGCCTGTATAAGTTCTTCAAATGCTGACCTGTCGGTCTGCTCAATAAATTTTGAATCAGGCATTTTTTCGTCGATTATGTCACGCCAGAAACCTAAATTTGGCATGACTATCATGTTTTCACCGTTTATGTCAGAAAGGTGCAGACTTCTCTCTTTTGCAAACCTGTGTGTGTCAGGCAGACAGAACATAAGGTGTTCTTCGGAAAAAGTCTTTACAAAAAGTCCTTTGGTATTAGCGGGCTTTTTTGGCAAAATAATAAAATCATAAGTATCTTTAAAAAGACCGGCTGTCAATAAGTCAGTCTTTTTTATTTCGGAGGAAAGAGTCATGTCAGGGTAAACGTTGCGGAGCAGCTTAGTCAAAAGTTCGATTGGCATAGGAGCGCACGAACCAATACTTATCGTGTTATTCATGCGGTCAAATGAGCGTACACGAAAAATCATATCGTTAATATCATCAGTTATCTTTCTTGCATAAGCGACAGCAAGTCTGCCGTTCTCATTGAGAACAATCTTATTTTTCTGTCTTTCAAAAAGAGAAACTTCAAACTCACTCTCAATCTGTTGCATAGTGCGGCTGAGAGAAGGCTGTGATATATGAAGGATTTCGGCAGCTTTTGACAGTGTTTTATACTCCGCAAAAGCGATAAGCTGTTCAAGCTGGTAGGTTTCTAACATAGAAAGTCACCTCCTGAAATGGTTGTAGGTTGTAGATTGTAGGCTGTGTTGATTGAACAAATATAACAAATAATAACGCAGGCACGCTCTCGTTATTTGTCGTAAATATAGTTTAGCATATTATGATAATAAATCCAATGTTTAGTATGTATTAAATGAATAGCAGTATTGAAAATATATATTGTTCTTTTTGCAAGTCAGATATTATAATTCAAAGTAGAAAGTTTATCAGAATATACAGGTGTTTGCGAAACTATCATAAAATATGATTAAATTGTGCATTCATTTTGTTTATCAGCCGAGTGACAGGTAGCGAGAGCGTGCCTGCTATATTATTTGTTATAAATGCACAATTAACACAGCATATAAGTAGTTTCGCAATTACCTGACAGTTATGAAAGGAAATGAGGTTTATTATGGAATTTACAACATTAAGTAACGGAGTGAAGATGCCGGTTCTCGGTTTTGGAGTTTTTCAGGTGCCTGAGCATGATGTATGTGAAAAGGCTGTTTTAGATGCTATTGCGAGCGGATACCGTCTTATCGATACGGCAGCAGCTTACATGAACGAGGAGGCAGTCGGAGCAGCTATCGCAAAGTGCGGTGTGCCTAGAGAAGAACTTTTTATTACAACAAAGATGTGGGTTCAGGATGCAAGCTATGAGGGTGCGAAAGCGGCTGTTGAGAGGTCACTTAAAAAACTTGGAACGGATTATCTTGACCTTTATCTTATGCATCAGCCTATGGGTGATTACTACGGTGCTTATCGTGCTATGGAGGAGATGTATAAAGAGGGCAAGTTAAAAGCAATCGGTGTCTGCAATTTTTATCCTCATATACTTACAGATTTCTGTGAAACAGTTGAGATTAAGCCTATGGTAAATTAGGTGGAACTTCATCCGTTCTTCCAGCAGGAAAATGCGTTGAGCGTTATGAAAGAATATGGTGTTGTGCCTGAGGCATGGGGACCATTTGCAGAGGGAAATCACGGAATATTTACACATCCTGTTCTTGCAGCGATAGGAGAGAAATATGGAAAGACACCTGCACAGGTAGCACTCAGATGGAATGTGCAGAGAGGTGTTGTTGTAATACCTAAGTCAGTTCACAAAGACCGCATGGAGCAGAACATGGATGTATTTGATTTTGAGATTTCGGATGAAGATATGAAAGAAATCTCAAAACTTGACCTCGGACATAGCGAGATAGTAGACCATTCAAACCCAGAGTTTGTAAAGATGCTTCACGGACTAAAAGTGCAGGATTAAAAAAGGTAAGTGATGCAGGATTTAGAAAACTGCATAGCACTATGAGAATAAATGATATTAGTCAGGGCAAATTAGATTTTGCTCCAATATCATTTATAAAAA